>JAEOTG010000030.1 GCA_016839985.1 Candidatus Heimdallarchaeota archaeon
CTTTTACACATAGTCTGTGTGTTTTTTGAACAATCTGTTTTGCAGTAGGTCTCATAATAATCATTTCATTAACTGGTATAAAATAGCTTTCTGAACATGCAATCTGTTCTCAGCCTGATCAAAAACTATTGAATGTTTTCCATCTATTATTTTAGAAGTGACTTCATGTCCTCTGTGAGCTGGTAAACAATGCATGAATAGGTGGTTTGATTTTGCTGATTTTAGAAGCTTTGGATTAACTTGAAATTTCTTGAATGCTTGAAGTCTTTTCTTCTTTTCTTTTTCTTCGCCCATGCTAATCCAAGTGTCTGTTATAATTATATCTGCATCTTTAACTGCTTCTTTAGGATCATTTGTAAGTTTTATTTTTCCAGATACTTTTTCTATTGGTTGATATTTCTTGGGGGTTGCTATGTTTAGTTTTAATTTGAAAATTTTTGATGCATTTATCCAGGACTTGCAAACATTATTTCCATCACCTATCCATGCAAAATTCAAATCTAATGTCTTTCTCTTTTGTAAAACAGTATAAAGGTCAGCTAAAATTTGACATGGGTGATACATGTCACTTAGACCATTGATAACTGGAATTTTCGCATATTTTGAAAGATCCTTTATTGTATTATGCTTGAAGACTCTTGCAACAATTCCATCAGCATATCTTGATAAGATTTTTGCAGTGTCAGATACACTTTCTCCTCTACTTATCTGCATTTCTCTTGGTGTTAGATAAATTGCATCTCCACCCAACTGAACCATACCTATGTAGAAGCTCACAACAGTCCTTGTACTAGGTTTCTCAAAATATAAGATAAGATTTTTTTCAAAAAGATCTTCAGATTTTTTCCCCTTTAACTTATTAGTCAATTCAAAGATTTTTTCTATATCTTTTTTCTTCCATTTTTTCAGAGAGATTAAATGTTTCATTTTTTCTTCACCTTGTCATAAATCCAAACTATTAAACAGGAAACAACATACCAAAATATAATATTAAATATTAAATAAGGTAAAGAGAAGAAACCGCCCCCACATGTCACTCCATAGGGTTCTCCGAAGTTAGAACAAACTGCTGATTTGTAAAAGCGTAATGGAAAGCCGACCAATTCGAAATAACCAACATCACCTCCAGTAGTAAACAATACAAAGAAAAAATCAAAATTGGCTATAATAAATAAAATTACAAATATCATTTTCTTTCTCGTCTCAAGTTTCAAAAATTCTTTAATTTTCATTCTATCACAGTTCCTGTTCTGCCTTCTAAAGCATCATCTAATAGTTCTGGTTTTGTTATTATAACTTTTTTACCTTTCCTCAAGAATTTTACAGCAGCTTCTATTTTTGGTCTCATAGAACCTTCCTTGAAATCATTAATCATCTTCTTTGCTTCAGTCGAACTCATTCTCCTGATTGCAATAGGACTCTTGCTCTCATAATCTAAGTAAACATAATCAACATCTGTTAAGAAAACCAACAAATCAGCCTTTAATTGTGTTGCTAATAGCTGTGATGAATAGTCTTTGTCAATAACAGCTTCTATTCCTATCAAACCTTTATCTCTAATAACAGGAGCCCCACCACCCCCACAACATATAACTATCAATCCTTGTCTGATCAAACTCTTTATCTGATCAATTTCTATTATTTTCTTTGGTTTTGGAGATGGGACAACCTTCCTCCACCCATAAATTTGTCTAACCATATTTTTTCCAATTCTTTCATTATAGAAGGGTCCTATTGGTTTTGTTGGTCTTTCAAATGCTCTATCTTTCTTATCAACAAGAACCCTGGTTAACACAGTTATTGATCTCTTCCTCAAGATGTTTTGAATACTGTTCTGTAGAAGATAACCTATTTGAGCCTGTGTCATTGCACCACAGACATCAAGAGGCATTGCTGGTATTGGTCTTCCTTTCTTTTGTTGTATTAACAAATCACCTACTTGAGGCCCATTACCATGAGTTAGAACAAGCCTATATTTTCTTGATAGTTTTTTCAAATGAACAACGGTTTGGTCAATATGAGCTATTTGTTGTTCTATGGTTCCCTTTTCCTTGGGTGTTATAATTGCATTTCCACCCAATGCAACAACAGCTGTTTTCATAATACTAAAGATATAGAGAAACCAGAATTTAAGTTTCTGTTTTTTACAAGCTACATCCTGTCAGTTCTGCTAACCTGCTTAAACTCTGTACTCCACGATGAGGACTTCCATTAATTACCCAAGTAGGATAAGCAGAAATACCTGCATTATTGCATGCTTGTCTATTGCTCTGACAATTTACATAATTCACGTGAGTGAAAGATGTTCCAAACAATTGTTTTTGATCATTACAATATCTACAAGTATCAGTTCCATATAATGTTGCTCCACTATCTGTCAAACATTTGGCAAAATCATCATATTCTCCAACAACTGGTGGTACACTAGCCCACAGAAAGATTATTACTAAAGCTACGATGATTGCTACAATTGCTATGATGTATTCTGTTTTCATTTAATCACTATAAATATTTCTTAACCTTTGAATTTAAAACTTCATAAGGCATAGCACCAACTATTGTGTCTATCAGTTCTCCATTCTTGAAAACTAAGAGAGTTGGTATGCTCATTATCTTGTATTTTGAAGGAATTTGCTTGTTTTCATCAACATTCATCTTACCAAAAACAACCTTTCCTTTATGCTCCTCAGCTAATTTTTCTATAAAGGGAGCTATCATTTTGCATGGAGGACACCATTCTGCCCAACAATCTAAAATAAATACAGAATGCTTCTTTATGTTTTCATCAAAGGTGCCATCAGTTGTTTCTATTGGCTTATTAATCTCTGCCATACTAAAAACTTATTTACCTTATTCGTTATAAATCTTTTGGTTCTTCTATAAAATGGAAAAAATAGAATTCAAAAAGCAATTCATATTAAAAAGGTACAGACTTTATTATTCCTTGTTTCATCAACAAATTCACAGCATCTTGAGATCTCTTAATATAGAATTCAGCTCTTTCCTCAAGTTCCTGTCTGCTCACTTTCAATCTTGTAACTCCTTGTTCCAAAGCTTTAATACCTACAGCAACTGCCTCTTTTATGAAAACCCCCCTTTCAGACATGGTTGGAATAATATATTCCTCATGTAATCCCTTTTCTTCAGCATATTCTGATATTGCAAAGGCTGCTGCTAAACACATCTCGTCTGTGATTTTCTTTGCTGTTGAATCTAATACTCCTCTGAAGACTGCTGGAAAACCTATTGAATTATTGACTTGATTTGGAAAGTCTGATCTTCCTGTTGCTATTATTCTTGCACCGCCCTTTTTGGCTTCCCATGGCCATATTTCTGGGACTGGGTTTGCCATAGCAAAAACTATTGAATCGTCAGCCATTGTAGAAACCCATTCTTTCTTTATGATTCCAGGTCCTGGTCTTGCAGCTGCCAAACAGACATCTGCTCCTTTGAATGCTGCTGATATGTCACCTGTTAATCCATGCTTGTTAGTTCTCAAACAGAGCTTCCATTTTTGATTGTCTTTGTCTTCTATCTCAGTTCTGCCTTGATGAAGAATCCCTTTGCTGTCTGCAACAACAAAATTACCTATGCTAGCTCCTGCCATTTCCAAATACTTGATTGTGTTGGTCATTGCTGCTCCTGCACCAACAACTGCTATTTTTACATCACTCATCTTCTTTCCAACAACCTTTAATGCACTAATCAATCCAGCAACTGTTACTAGGGCTGTTCCTTGTTGATCATCATGCCACACAGGTATGTTTGATTCTTCCTTTAGCCTGTCAAGGATGTAATAGCATTTTGGCTTTTCAATGTCCTCAAGATTAATTCCTCCAATACTTGGTTCCAATAATTTTGAAACCTTTATGATTTCATCTGGATCACTTGTGTTCAAACATAAAGGAAAGACATCTACTCCTCCCAAATACTTGAAAATCATGGCTTTTCCTTCCATTACTGGTAAGCCAGCTTCTGGTCCTATGTTTCCTAAACCTAGAACCCTTGTTCCATCAGAGATTATAGCTATGGTGTTTCTCTTATTGGTCATGTCAAACACCAGGTCTTTATTTCTCTTGATTTGCATTGATGCTTCAGCAACACCTGGAGTGTACCATATTGAAAAATCATTTAGACTTCTAACTGGGACCTTTAATGATGTTTCAATTTTTCCTCCATAGAAGATGTGATATTTTGGAGATATTTGTTTTGGTTTGTTTGCTTTTGCAAGAAGTTCTTCGACATTTACCTTTTCTGTTGATTTATCGCTCATTTAATCTCATTCTATTGATAATTTGAAATTCTTATAGGTTATTGTATAGAACGTTTTCTTATTTTTCAGGAACAACAAAGGGTTGAGGAATAAGAACACTAAAATATAAATGTTCATTATTTTTTTTACCTTTTTTATAGAAATTAATTTGGCCTTTTATATCATATCTAGATTTATTATCGATTCTTGAACATTCAGTAACTAAAACAGCAGTTACAGGGTAGCCCCAAGTTTTTATATCTCTATCAATTATTCCCATTGATCCAGCTGTTACAACTATTGTTCCATCTTTAACTTCATTCAATTTCGGTACAATTTTTTGAACGCCTTCATAAGTTATGTCTGCTGTAATAACATCGGCATCTAAAGGAGGAATATCAACGTTAAAAAAATTATCATATATAATTTCAACATCACCATTCAATTCCTCATGTTTTCTCCTTCTTTTTATTATTCTTACTCTTTTTCCATCACATTCAATAGCAATATTGCTTCCATAACTTCCTGTAGAGTCAGCTTGAAAGGGAATAGTACCTTTGCCGGAACCTATATCAACAATTTTACTGCCTTCTTTAGCCTGTATTGTTTCTATAATAGATTCTCTTTGAGAATCTCCAAGAGAACGTGGGGATGAGTCAAAAATATAATTTATTTCACTTTGATTAGACTGAATTAATCTAACCATAAATTCAGCTAATTCAGAATCTGTAGGATAATTGGGAGGTAGTCTGTCTTCTGGTTTAACCCCCCCAGTTCTAAAATATCTAATCCTTCTCAAAGCGTTCAACATTTTTTAAAATTCACTATTCAGATTTAAATTTCTTTGTCAATATAAAAAACTTTTTAAAGCTTATCATATCAATATAAAATGGGTTAGTATGACCGGTGAATTACTTTGTTTGGAGAATAATTAAGAACACTTTTTCTAGCCCAAATTATAGAGTTTCTGTTCTAAATGATTTAATAAGGAGAACACTCTATTTAACTTATATGCGGGGATGGCAGATCGGCTATGCGGTCGCCTGCAGAGCGACAGAGTTGGGTTCGACTCCCAATCCTCGCTTCATGGTGATTTTATGATATATGACAACATAATCGAAGTTATAGGAAAAACACCTCTGGTTAGGATTAATAATCTAACTGGAGAGAATGACGCAACTATTCTAGCTAAAATAGAGAAATTTAATCCTGGAGGTTCTGTTAAGGACAGGATAGCTAAATTCATGATTGAATGTGCAGAAAGAGAAGGAAAACTAACAGAAGGTAAAATAATCCTTGAACCAACTTCTGGTAACACCGGTATTGGAATAGCTTTGGTAGCTGCTGTTAAGGGATACAAAGTATTGTTTACAATGTCAGAGAGTGTTAGCTTAGAGAGAAGAAAGATTTTGAAAGCTTTGGGAGCAGAAATACTGTTAACATCTAAAGACAAAGGAACAGATGGGGCAATTGAAAAAGCATATAATATGGCTAAAGAAGAGCCAGAAAAATATTTTTTACTAGATCAATTCAATAACAAATGCAACTATCTTGCACATTATGAGACAACAGCAAAAGAAATAATTGATGATACTGAGGGAAAGATAGACATGTTCATTGCAACAATAGGAACAGCAGGAACAATAACTGGAACTGGAATGAGATTGAGAGAATTTAATCCAGAAATTAAAATTGTTGGTGTTGAGCCTAATTTTGGACATAAAATCCAAGGTTTGAAGAGTATGAAAGAAGCTTATAGGCCTGGTATATATAACAGAAAATGCATGGATGAGAAGATTTTCATAAAAGATGAAGATGCCTTTGAGATGACAAGACAATTAGCATTAAAGGAAGGATTATTTGTAGGTATGAGTTCGGGAGCTGCTATGTTTGTTGCATTACAAAAAGCAAAAGAATTAGGCAAGGGAAAGATAATAGTAGTTATATTGCCTGATGGAGGAGAAAAATACTTGAGTACTGATTTGTTTGGTGATTAGATGGTGTTAAAAATTTTCAATACATTAACTAGAAAGAAAGAAGAATTCATTCCTATTGATAAGAAACAAGTAACCATGTACACGTGTGGTCCTACTGTTTACGATGTTCCTCATATAGGAAACTATAGGAGCTTTGTTATAGAGGACATGATGAGAAGGTATCTAGAGTACAAAGGATACAAAGTCAAGCAAATAATGAACATTACAGATATTGATGATAAGACAATCAAAAACTCTGCAAAAGAGGGAATGGCATTAAAAGAATTTACAGACAAATACACAAAGATATTCTTCGAAGATTTGAAGACTTTGAACATATTGGAAGCTTTCAAATATCCTAAAGCAACAGAACATGTTGAGGACATGATGAAAATAATAAGAGCTTTGGTTGAAAAGGGATATGCTTATGAAAAACTGGGGAGCATCTATTTTGCTATTACTAAATTCAAAGATTATGGCAAGCTTTCAAAAGTTAATTTGGAAGGTATGAAACCGGGAGCAAGAGTTGATGTCGATGAATATGAAAAAGATAATCCTCAGGACTTTGTTTTGTTAAAAAGATCAACAACTGAAGAACTAAAGAGAGGAATTTTCTATGACACAGAATGGGGCAAGGCAAGACCTGGCTGGCATATTGAATGTTCTGCAATGTCGATGAAATATCTTGGAGAAACCATTGACATACATACTGGTGGGGTCGATAATATGTTTCCTCACCATGAAAATGAAATTGCACAATCAGAATCCTATACTGGTAAGAAATTTGTCAATTATTGGATGCATATAGAATTTCTTATAGTTAATGGAGAGAAAATGTCAAAATCTTTAGGAAACTTTATTACATTAAGAGACTTGTTGAAGAGAGGAGAAGATCCAAAAGCAATAAAATACCTTTTATTATCAGGTCATTACAAAAATATTCTGAACTTTTCTGATGAAGGTTTGAAATCTGCAAAAATAACTGTTGATAGATTAATTGATTTTATTGATAGAATTCAAGAAATGGAAGCAGAAGGAGAATACAATGAAAAACTTTTGGAGAAAGTAAAAGAAACAAAAATAAAATTCGAGGAAAGTATGGATGATGATTTCAACATGCCTCTCGCACTAGCATCAATATTCGATTTAGTTGGTGAAGTAAACAAAGCAATTGAAGAGAAAGATGTATCTAGAGAAAATCTAGATGAAGTTTATGATTTATTGATGAGTTTTGATAAAGTTCTTGGAATCTTAGAACATAAGAAAGAAAAACTACCAAAGGAAATCTTTGCCTTAATCACAAAAAGGGAAGGTCTTAGAAAGAGAGGAGATTTTGACGCTGCTGATGAGGTTAGAAAAGAATTAAATGAAAAAGGATACTGGGTAGAAGACACTCCACAAGGACCTAGATGGAGAAAGGTCAAGTGAGTTGTTTCTTAAGTTCTTCCATTTCCCTCTGTTTTACTAATAGTCTTCTTATTGATTCAAAAACTTCTATGAAACCTATTCCAACAAGAGTATAACCCACTATTTGTGCTGGTTGGAATGATTGAAAGAAACCGACAACAACAATACCAGCTGTAACAAATGCCAAGCCAGTTCTCATGAAAGATAAGACTGTTCTTTGCTTTGAGAGTAAAACCTGTTGTTCTTCTAGAATTTGTAGTCTTGATTTTCTTTTAGGCATAAATATATTTCAAATAACTTAAATAAAAACTTTATTCAGGTGTATAGTCACTGAAAACTTTTTGGAAATTCTTTTTTAATGGTTCAATTACTTTTTTCCTTACATTTCTTTTATAAAAATAAGGGTCATTTTCTAACTCTTGGACAGCAGGAATAACCTCTTTTGCCTTTAATTTGGTAAACTTTCTATATCTGAACCCTTCATCTAAACAAAGAAATACATGATCAAAAGAATCTAATTCTATTTGCCCTTCCATTAATTTAACAAGTGGAATAGCTCTAGAATTATCGTTAATTTCCTCTCTTGTTAAATCTGAAGAATAAGGATTATCTCCTCCTCTATCTACTGAAACAAGCCATTTATTTAGGTTTTCTATACCAAAATGTCCAAATATCTTTAAGGCAACCCTA
>JAEOTG010000209.1 GCA_016839985.1 Candidatus Heimdallarchaeota archaeon
GAATGACAGGAAGAGGCGTAGGATAAACTTTAGGTTTATACTTTTTCTTAATCATGAGTGAAAATATTTCTGGACATTTATGTATTTATTCCAAGCTAAATTTAAAGAAATGAAACCACAGAAAAAAACTTAATGTGACTACACAAAAAAAATCACTTTATAAGTGTCCAATACCACATTTACTTCGAAATGTCTAGTAATAGAAATGTATACATTATCAAAGGTGTTACTGCTTTTTTGATTTTGTTAGCAGGTGTGGGATTCTTTTTAGCATTTAATAATGGATTATTTGATGCATCCTTTCCTTGGATACTTGTAGCTATAGCAGGAGGAGTAATTGTTTTAATTTTATCAGGAATCATGCTTTTACCAAGAGCTAGAGTACAAAAACCTACTAGAGCTTATCTAAATATTGAAGAAAATTACAAGAATTTCAAAGATTTAGATATAGGGAGGCAAAACAAAGATTTTGTTCCATCAAAAAAATATGAACAAAATAGAATTAATGAAACCAAATTCTGTGATTATTGTGGTATGGTCTTAGAAGAAGATGTCTCTTTTTGTATAAACTGTGGAAATAAGATAGAATAATATTTTGAATTACAGAAGATTATTCAGATTAAAAAATGATACGCTATTCTCACTATATGAGAATATTTATAAATGTTCTTGTACGGTTAAATGTTCAGAACAAAAATCAGTGAATATAATGTTAAAATCTGAATATAAAACTGAATTACCTGCAGACTATGAAGACATAATTATAGAAGCTCAAAATCTGTCTAAAATTTATAACAATTCTCAAGTTGAGACTATAGCATTGCAAGATGTTGATCTTGTAATTAAGGCAAGTGCATTTGTAGCAATTTTAGGACCCTCAGGAAGCGGTAAATCAACCCTTCTAAATGTGTTAGCTGGTTTAGATCAACCAACAAAAAAAGAAAATCAGTTATTAGAGCTTAATAATTTTAATATCTTAGGAAAAACAGAAAGTACATTAGCAGAATTTAGAGCAAAAAATGTTGGATTTGTACTCCAGTTTTTTGGTCTTCTTCCAACTTTAACTGTTTTGGAGAATGTTATAATGGCAGGTTATTTTGGTGGAATTAATGCAAAAAAAAGGAAAGAGAAAGCTCTTGAATTACTTTTCTTAGTTGGATTAGAGGATAGAGTAAACCATCTCCCTTCTCAACTATCAGGAGGTCAAAAACAGAGAGTAGCAATAGCTCGCGCACTTGTTAACTCTCCAAAAATTTTGTTTGCAGACGAACCTACTGGTAATTTAGATTCTGTTAGTGGAAAAGAAATTCTCGAATTACTTCAAAAATTAAACCAAGAACAGGGGATCACTATTGTTATGGTGAGTCATGATCCAAGAGTTTTAGATTTCTGTACTGAAGTGATTAAAATCGAGGATGGTCAAATAATTTCTCACGAAACTAATGGGAACTTATCTTGAGGTGATGAAATTGATTATTCTTAAAATTTTACGTGATTTTAATAAGAGGAAACTAAGAACCACATTAACTGTATTAGGATTAGCTATTGGTGTGTTTAGCATAACAGGTTTTATGATTACTTCAGATAGTATAATTGAATCTGTTAAGTATGATTATGGTTTAAACAGCGCAGATTTCGAAATAATGTTTGATTATGAATCAATCAATACTTGGGATGATGAATATTTATCAGATGTTCCAATCTTAGAAGACTATGAACCTTCATTTCAATATTCTACTTCATTCGAGATTAATTCTGAAATGCAAAATTCAGTGTTGAAAGGTGTTGATATACAAAGAATAGCAAATTTAACTTCACTTGCTGGTGTCTTTATAGTAGAAGGAGTATTGCCTGAAGAAGGGAAAAATGAAATTCTTTTTGATTTTTCTGCTGCTGAGGAATTTGATGTTCAACTAAACAGTACTCTAGATTTCAAATGTATTGATGAAGAAGGAAACGTGAAAAAAGTCGACTTAAGAATAGTAGGTTTTGCACGCAATCTCTATACTCCAAGTTATACCTTTGAAGCTCAATTACAAATGTGGATAAGTATTGATTTACTTCAAACACTTCTTGGAAAAGAAGATATTGTAACTAGTGTATTTGTGAAACTTATTGAAGTAGATCATATACCCATAGAATCTGAAAAAATCAAAACGATTCTAGTGAATGAGGGATTAGATATCTTTGCGACAAATTACTTTACTTTAGAAAATGATTGGAGAACTTGGTTACTTGGACTTATAGGAGCTATCATCACTTTAATGGGTGTTTTTAGTTTAATTGCTGGAGGAATACTGTCAGCTAACACTATTCAAATGGCAGTAGCTGCTGAAAAAAAGGATATTGCTTTGTTAAAAGTTATTGGAGGGAGAAAGAAACATATTCTTTCTATTTATCTATTAGAAGCAACAATTTTTGGAATTTTAGGTTCTGTAATAGGTATTGCTCTTTCTTTAGGTGCATCCAATATATTAGTAAAGCTAATAATGGGACCATTCAACGTTGGCACTTTTATCTTTAAAGTAACATCTTTGTCAATAATATTAGGAATAGTAACACCCATAGTTACTTCTATATTATTTGCTTTACCAACAATTCTTCGAACATTAAAAATCTCTTCCATGGAAGCATTTAGAGATCCTCCTTTGAAGAACAAGATTAGTAAAACCAAAGTAATGGAAAAAACAGTAATCTGGAAATACAGTTTGAGAAATCTGTTTAGAAACAAGAAAAGAACTGTAATGAATATTCTAATGTTATCTCTAGCTATTGCCTTGGTAGTTTCAATTACAGCTGCTAGGAATAGTTACCTAAAAGGAGTTGATGAAATGTACGACAGTCAACCAACTGACATATCCTTATATCTTCCAGAAACAGACTTAACAGAAGTTAAATCAATTATAGATAGCTATACAACTACTCATTATACTAATGAATTCAAAGCCATTCATTATATCCGATGGTATTGGGCAGGTTATAACGACACTAGTTGGGGAATTCACATGTATATTGCACTTTTAGGTGTATTCACAAATGATACTATACTAGAGTCATATAAATTGGTAGAAGGACGATTATTAACACCAGCAGATGATAACACCAACAATATAGTTGTTACACGACTCTTTATTGAAAAACACTCTGGGATGGGATTTGAATTAGGTAAGAAGATTGAATTTGAATCGAATAAGGAATTCAGAAATTTTACTATCGTTGGAATAATTGAAGATCTACAACAAAATGGACATGTGATGTACATTCCAATGAGCACAATGAACGATTTTTGTGGTATTAACAACATTGTGAATACTATTTATCTTGAACTTGAAGATATTGCTTTAGAAGAAGAAATAACTAGTGACATTAAGAAATATGATGAAATAGTTGCTAGAGCTTGGCACGTAGAAGGTACTAGGAAAATAAAAGAATTATTCGAAAAACAGATGAATTTTGTATTAAGTATTTTTACTATAGTAGTTGTATTTGGGATTATCATAGCTTTTCTTGGTGGAATGAACTCTTTCACTATGTCAGCATCAGAAAGACAAAAAGAGATTTCTCTTCTGAAACTGATAGGTTCAAAACCAAGCTGGATAATGTCATCTTTCCTAATTGAAGGAGCGTTCATAGGAGTAATAGCAAGTGTAATAGGAAGCTTAATACTAGGAGTTATCTTGGGAGTCTTGATTATAAAAATAGTATCAATTACCTACTTACTATGCAGTTTTGTTTTGACACCTACTGATGTGATGATAGGAATAACTATCGGTCTTATAATAGGTATATTAAGTACCATCTATCCAGGAATCAAAGCTTCAAAAACTAATGTAGTTTCAGCCTTACAATATGAATAAGGGATTGAATCATATTTTAATCCCTTTTTTATCTGATATAGAAGATTTTCTAGAGATAAACTAATTCTATTCACCTAAACCGGAATACCGGAATACAGTAATTCATCGAATTAATGTTTTAAAAATATACATCAAGTAAACAATTAACCAGTTTGTACTTACACAAGAAAAAATCCTGTGTAAAATACATACAAACATCATAAAAACATTGAGGATGCAAAAATGGTTAGTAATTTAGAAATAAAGAAAAGATTTGATGATGCACTTGATACATTTGTAGATTTCATCAAACAAGATAAAAGTATAAACGCAGCGATGTTGTTTGGTAGTTTGATAGAAGGAAATGTTTGGGAAAAATCAGATGTTGATTTATTATTAATTAGCAATGATGAAAGAACACCGTATAAATTCTACTGGTTAGATCAGGATAATCTTAATTTTCAAATAACTTTGTATTCGAGAACTAGATTCAAGAGAGAATTTGAACGAGCTTTATCTGGTTCATGGTTTCAGCACATGATTAATACTAGCAAGATATTATTTTCCAATGATGAAACCATAAATGAGTATATCTTACAAGCACAATCACCAGGAAAGAGAGATGTAGAATTACAAATACTATATGTCATAGCTATGGTGATAGGTGATTTAGAAAAAGCTGAGAAATTTCTATTTCTAAAAAAAGATGTAGCTCAAAGCTACTTGTTTATTACAAGATTACTAGATAATTTAGCTCAAATAGAAGTTTTATTGAATGGAGAAGTGCCTGGAAGAGAAGTTATCGAACAAGCTATGAAATATAATCATGAGTTTTTCAATTTTATTTTTACCAGTGTAATAGTCGAACAAACAAACATGGAAAAAATGGGTAAAATAGTAGGTCGAATTCGAACTTATCTAGAAGTAAGAACAGAGATTATCTTTAAACCAATCATCGATTATTTTAGAACAGAACAAGATGTTCGAACAATTTCGGATTTAACAATTCATCTGAATAAGATGATGCCTACTAGTTGGTGGGAGATAGCATCTTTAGCCTATTGTCAATGGTTAATGGAGCAAGGTTATTTAGAGAGATTTGCCCAACCTGTCAATTTAACTTCAAAGAGTTATATTCAGGCTAATGAGATTGCTTATATTTTCAATAAAGATGATTAAAATGAAGAGAGATATAGAAATAATAGGTGCTAGAGAAAATAACTTGCAGAATATAGATGTAAAAATACCTAGAGAAAAATTTACTGTCGTAACAGGAGTGAGTGGATCAGGGAAATCAAGCTTAGTTTTCGATACTTTGTTTGGTGAAGGACACAGAAGATTCTTGGAGTCTCTAACAGCTTGGGCAAGAACCAGATTGCCTACAATGAAGAAACCAGATGTTAATATGATTTTAGGTCTCTCTCCTGTTGTTAGTATTCAACAAAGGAGAGGATTAGCTAATCCTAGAAGTACAGTGGCATCTTTAACCGATATAGGTAGTTATTTGAGACTGCTTTACTCAATAGGAGGAACAGCACATTGTCCTTACTGTGATGGAGAAATACATATCAAATCTTCTAATCAGATAGCAGATAAGATACTCAGCCTTCCTAAAAACACAACTATTGAGATCAGAGCCGTTATTTCGAGAGTTTATGATGAGGATTACAGATATGTCTTAGATTCTGTAAGAAATCAAGGTTATAGGAAGGTTAGAATCGATGGAGTGATAGTTGATACCAGTGATGAAATAGAACTGGATGAAGAGAAAGAATATCAAATAGAAGCAATAATTGACAAGTTTGTGATAAATGGAGATATATACAAACAAATAGTAGAATCATTGGAAGCAGCATTTTATATAGGACAGAAATTCATTAGTTTAGAAATATTGAATCCTGAGAATTTAGAGGGAAAAATAGAAGAATTTTATGAAGGGTTGACTTGTTCAAAACATCTTACAGTGACAGGAGAATTACTTCCGTGGTACTTTACAGCAAATGATCCTGAGAGCGCTTGTCCGACATGTTCAGGAATAGGAACATATATGCGAGCTGAAAGACAGCTGTTGATAGAAAATGAAAACTTAAGTCTACGAGATGGTGCACTAGATAGATCGTTTTTTAATATGGATAATAAAACTTTCAAGAAATTCAACAATCCTACTTACATGATGGCTTACAGTTTATCGGAACATTATGGTTTTAGTCTAGATACCCCCTTCAAAGATTTACCTGAGGAAATAAAAGATATTATATTTAATGGAACTAAAGGAGAAAAAATAGAAATCAAACAACCTCCAGACCACTTTGTTAAAGAGTACAGATATACAGGACAAAAAATACCTTACGCGGGTTTAATCAGTAGAGTAAATCGTATGTATAAAGAATATTGGTCGAAACAGACTGCTGTAGGATCAGTAGAAAATAGACATAAAAATAGATTGATGGTAGAACAAATCTGCCCTGATTGTGAAGGAGTAAAACTGAAGAAAAGTAGACTATTGATAAGAATAAATGGTAAAAACATCCATGAAACTTCTATTATGTCTTTCAAAAGACTGAGCGAGTTTTTAGATACTGTAAATATACCTGAACAAAAAGCTGAATTGGGTGAGCCTGTTTTAAGAGAATTAAGGAAAAGAGTAGATCTAATGTTGGAGATAGGGCTTTACTACCTAACCTTACATAGACGATCAGATACTCTTTCTGGAGGAGAGATGCAGAGAACTGTTCTATCTACACAGATAGGAAGCGAACTAATGGGTATGATGTATATACTAGATGAGCCTTCAATTGGCTTACATCAGAAGGATGAACATAAATTGATTAGTGTTCTCAAGAAATTACGTGATCTAGGAAATACAGTGATAGTAGTAGAACACGATACGGAAACTATGGAGGAAGCTGATTATCTGATAGAACTAGGACCTGGGCCAGGCATACATGGAGGAAAAATTACTTTTGAAGGAACTGTAGAAGAAATCAAAAAAAGCTCTGAATCTTTAACAGGTTTATATTTAGCAAAAAAGAAGAAGATTGAAATTCCTGAGACAAGAAGAGAATATAACGGACAAAGCTTGAAAATATTTGGGGCTCAAGAAAATAATCTGAAAAATCTAGATGTAAAGTTACCTCTAGGATTATTCATTTGTGTCACTGGTGTAAGTGGATCTGGAAAGAGTAGTTTAGTGAGTGAAATACTCTATAAGAAATTACATTTCTTGCTAAAGGATAAAAGAATAATCCCTGGAAAACATGAAAGGATGGAAGGATATGAGTCCTTAAAGGATATAAGAAATATCGATCAGTCTCCTATTGGTCGAACTTCTAGATCTAATCCAGCTACTTATGTGGGATTTTATGATAAAATCAGAGAACTCTTTGCTGAAGTACCTGAATCTAAAGTTAGGGGTTATGAACTTAAGCAGTTTAGCTTCAACAATAATCAAGGTGGAAGATGTTTACATTGTAGGGGTTGGGGGATGATAGTAACAGAATTGCAATTCATGCAAGATATTGTATCAGTTTGTCCAGAATGTAATGGAGCAAGATTCAATAAAGAAACATTGGAAATACGATACAAAGGGAAGAACATTGCTGAAGTTCTTGAAATGACAGTAGAAGAGGGATTAGAATTTTTCAAAGAGAACAGACTAATTAGCCACAAATTGAAAACAATGAACGAATTAGGATTAGGATATTTGAAGTTAGGGCAACCTTCTACAACTTTAAGTGGTGGGGAAGCTCAAAGAATCAAACTATCAAAAGAATTAGGAAAGATAAAAAAATTGAAAGATAATCTCTATATCCTCGACGAACCCACTACTGGTTTACATCTTGATGATATCAAGAAACTACTTATTTGTATCAACAGATTGGTAGATGAAGGGAATACAGTATTAGTTATCGAACATAACTTAGAGGTTGTTAAAACAGCTGATTATGTGATTGATTTAGGTCCTGAAGGAGGAGAAGATGGAGGAATGATTGTAGCTAATGGTACTCCTGAAGAAATATCTAAAGTAAAGGGATCATATACTGGAC
>JAEOTG010000210.1 GCA_016839985.1 Candidatus Heimdallarchaeota archaeon
AAAAAGTGACCAATTTGTGACCATCAGTTTCAAAAATAGTGACCAATCAATAGTTAATTAGAAAAACTGAGGTGAAACAAATTGGATATAAATGAACTTGGTGATAAATTGAGTGAAGAAATAGAAAAAGAGGTTAAGAAAGCAAAGAGCAAATCTTCTTCTGATGCTGAAGAAGTTAAAGAGATGCTAGGTGTTGTTTCAAAACAAGTTCCTGATTTAGTTAAGAACATATTTGGAGCAATATATGACCCATCTATAGCTGAAAACTATGGTAAGGGGATAGGTTCTCTCTATAAAGAACTTCAAGAACAAGGTTTACCTGAAGATATGGTTAGAGAAATTGTTTTGAATTTTTCTAAATCCTTTGATGTTATGGGATCTGCTCTAAAAAGCATACCTAAAGAAATCGAAAAAGAAGTAAAACTAAAGACAAAGAAAGAAGAAGAAGAAGAAGACTAAAAAAATGCCAAAGGTGCAAAGCATGTCAAAAACCTTGTGGTCGATTTTTTGGTCGACCCTTTATATTACTTATATGGGTATATGGTTCCCTTATTTCTTCTTATATCTCATAATCTTTAGCTCCATTAAGATGTCGAGAAACAAAGGAAGAATTAGAAAAAAGCTAAAACAAAGTGGAATCCCACGAGATCTAAGAAGAGATATAGCAAACTCGTATAGCAATGGATTAAGTTTGAGTAAAATGGTGGAGTACTCTAATATTCAAACTTCTTTTAAAGGGGAAAAAGAACTTATTAAAATAACTGTAAAAAAAGCAGTTAGTAAAGTCAAGGAATAAGACTCAAATTAATCTGTAAGTGAGAAATTTATGTCTGAAGATGAATCTTTAGAAAATAGGATAACAGAGTTAGAAGAGAAAATTAATTATGTTATTCTTCAGATTAATAATCTTCAACACAAAGTTTCTGATTCTAATCCTGAACTCAAGGAAATGATGAATCTTCTGCAAATTCTAACTTCTACTTTAAAGATTTCAAAAGCACCATTTACTCTTTTATCTCAAACTCTTTCTATGAAAGATAGAGTCTTGGAGATACATCCTGATATAAAGTTTGATGAGATTTCAAAAGCAATTATAGTAGCTTTAGAAAGAAAAAAGAGATTAAATATTTCACAATTAACTGAGCAAGTAAGAAAAGAAAGAGGTTCAGCCTCAAGAAGAATTGTCCGAGAGAGAGTGGAGAAACTGATAGCCCAGGGAGTTATCAGAGAAATAGATATAGGTTATGGAAGGCAGATAGAACTTATACCATTAGAGGAAAAAGAAGAAGAAAATAACTAATTTTAGAAAAAAAAAGAGAAGAATTTATCTTCTCTTAAAGTAGTAAGAAACTCTTACAATTGCAATAGCTAATAATGGCAAAATAACTGCTGCAATCCAGGAATAAGCTGTTTCTGCTACTCCGGAATCGTCTGTTCCAATTGAGGGGTCATAAATGATACTATCAGCGTGTTCAAAACTTAAGAATATTTGAAGTATTCCATCACCAGTACTTGAATGTGATGCATTCACACTTCCATATCTATATTGTGATTCATATGTGTTTCGAATTCTAGATTGATTTGCATATCCAAAGAAGGCTCCATTTCCATCTTTTTCAAATTTAAGTATCTGTTTTATTTGATTCGCTTTTTCAACAAGTTTTTGCTCATTGTTTGTTGTATTTACAGTAGTATCAATAACTTGGTTGCTTTGATTTTTACATTGACTTCCATTTTCAGGAGTAATATCAAATCGAAGTGCTAAAAGACTATCAACTTCTTGCCATGGCCATCCATTAATATAGATATCGAATTTAAATTCTGCTCCACCCATTAATTCGTAACCTTCAATAACTTGATCTTCAAGATATAGATGCATAGCTATAGTAATTTCTAAATCGTTATAGATTGCACCGATTATAGTATCTGATGTAAAATTAAAGTGTGCAGCTGTTGTTACACCACCATTTTCTTCAACATCAAAACCACTGAATGTCCATTGAATACTTGACAATGAGAGAGGAGGAGTCCCTACAAGAGATTCATTGTATTGAAATGCACCATCAGCATTGAGATCTTGATATTCATGTAACTGTTTGAACATTACATTAACACTATACCCTGATACTAGTTTATAGTGAAATGTTGGTATGCTTCCTAAAGCATTTACACTTACAGTTACATTAGCAGTCTCAATTTTTGCTATTCCATTCTTATATTCATAAGTTATCCCTTGATCAGGAGCTGCTTGAATTTGCATACTTGCGAACAAGAGTATAACAATGCTTAATCCAATTAATACTTGTTTTGCTTTCATTTTTTTCGCCAAGATTTAAGTCTCTTAGCAAATTTAATACATGTTTATTTATTCTTCTAAATTAATGAACTTTAAAATTTTAAAGTAGAGATAGAGTTAAAATTATATATCAGAGTTTTGTAAATAATCCATGAATACAATGATTGGAGATGATGAACAAACTCAAAAAATGAAAGTTTTATCAAATCCAATCAGACAAAAGATTCTAAAAACCATTTCAGATCAAGGATCCATTTCCTTTTCTTTGCTGAAAGAAGAACTAGAAATGACTGATGGGAATTTATTCTATCATCTGAAAAGCTTAGATAAATTCATACAAAAAGATCAACAGAATTTCTATAAACTGAATGAAGAAGGGAAATCAATAGTATATACTATTTTCCATGAAGAAGCAATTCCTGTAGTCGAACCAAAGAAAGCATCTTGGTTCTTGGATAAAATAACTTTTCCAAATATATTTTACTATTTCTTTGGAGAGCCTGTTAGAAGTTTAATAGAATTGAATATTTTATTAATAATCACAGCATGGTTATTTGGAGTATCAAGTTCATATTTCAGCTCTATTGAAAGCATGTTCTTGGGAGGACCCATCATTAATGCATTTATCTCATTTATTCATTGGTATTTGTATTTGTTGTTGATATTCGCAGTACTCAAAATACTTAGATATGAGACTAATTTCAAAGAATTATGGATTGGAGTTTTTGTAGGCATTATCCCTTATATCATCTACTTGCTTCCAACTGGAATCCTTTATTATACAAATACACCTACAGATAATTGGATTGGTATAATTCTTAATATTGTATTTATAATATGCAAAATATATTCAACAATTCTTGTAACTCAAGGTATCAATCTATCATCTGATTGTAAGAAATATCATGCATTAATACTAGCAGGTATTCTCATCTTGATGGATTACATCTACCTCATGGTGATTTTATGAGAAGTAATGAAATGAACTTTAAAAAAATAAATAGGAAGAATAAAAACAACTTAGGAGAATATAATATATAGAAGTGAATAAAATGAATGGAAGAGATAAAATTACAATTGTAATGGTCTTACTGATTTTATCTGGGATTCCAATTGCCACTTTAATTACAGTTAGAGATTATGACCAAATTATCACACAATTCAATGATTTCATTAATGACCCTTTTGCATGGAATGCGTTTAATGAGGGAATGTTAAATCTGTATTTCTCAGGCTATACTACTGACAATTCTAGTCCAATTTTATCAGTTACATACGAATCAATGCCTTCATATGAAGAATACAGTTTATTAATAACAATTAATTATATAAAAATTCGAATACAAGGAGAAATCACATTATTAGATTTGACATCAGAACCAATCATTATCGATTTGAAAGCATTGAATAATACAGTTGAATTATTTGATTCTATTGATTTACCTGAAGGAGTATATTCTGCGATACATTTCTTCTATGATCGAGAAATAATTGCTGATACAAGTCAAGGAAATAAAACATTTAATGCTCAAGGAAGTGATTTTTTCACAATCCCGTTCTTTCAAAGTATGACTAATAATACTCAAATGCAATTAACAATAAATAAACAACAAGAAACTAATTTACTTTTATCATTTCAAATGCAGATTAGATGGCAAACTAACATTATCTTTCCTCATATTTTTGGATACCTTTCTTTTTCGAAATAGATGTAATTCTTAATTTATTTCCAAACTGTTTTCATTACTCGTCTATAATTTTCTTCAGATAGCTTTTCCAATTCTTTACTTGTATAACCATTTTCTTCAAGATATTTCAATAGTTTAGTAAAATAACTTACATCTTTTACTACTTCAGGAACTGTTGCTCCATCGAAATCTGATCCAAAGCTCACATGATTAATTCCTGCTAATTCAACAATTTTGTCAATATGTTTCTTTATCGTCTCTAATGTAATTTCATTTTTCTTTTCTTTCGATATTAAGAAACTTGTTACAAAATTTACTCCTATTGTTCCATTATTATCTTTAATTGCTTCTATTTGTTCATCTTTCAAGTTTCTTATATGATTGCATAAAGAAAAAGCATTACTATGAGATGCTATAATTGGTTTAGACGCTATCTCTATTACATCCCAAAATGATTTTTCATTCAAATGACTAACATCTACTATAATCCCCAAAATTTCCATTTCTTTTACTAATTCTCTTCCTTCTGCTGTAAGTCCTCTTTCCGAATTTTTACCTACTCCTGTAGAAAATTTATTAAGATTCGACCAGCTTAAACCCATGCTTCGTAATCCTAATCGATAATAGTTTCTTAGATTATGAAATTCCGAATCTATCCCCCCTGATCCTTCAAAATGAAGGATTGCTCCAATTTTATTATCTTTTTTACATTGATCTAAATCTTCTACTTTTTTTATTTGCTGTAACTCATTTTCAAGTTCATTAACTAGTTTGAACCAATCATCTACTCCTTTTGATAACACATAATCACTAACTGCGGGATAAATCGCAAAAAAAGCAGCTAAGACATTTCCTTTTCTTAATCTAGGAAGATCAACATGACCCATTTCTGATTCTTCACTGAATTGTCTTTGTTGCCTTCTTAATGTATATAAAACATCAGTATGCCCATCTATAATCATACCATATCAGATAAATTAATCAATAAAAGCCTTTAGGATTATTCTCAAACATTTTCGTTTTAGAAGCTAATTATTATAATATATTCAATCTTTTTAGAATAACAAGAACGGATAAAGTTGTTGTAGGATCAAACTCTTCTCCATCTTCTGATGTCCATCTTCCATCAACCATCTGTCTTGGTAATATTATTTGTATTATTTTTTCCACTAGATTATGTTTTTCCAATCCTGTGTGTATGAAACTTTCAATCATCCACACTAGAGATGATGAAGGATAATTCTGAAGTTGGAGTGTATTTAATAGTTCTCTCCCTCTTGCAGAAATTGGATCATCCTCACTTCTTTTACTTATGAAAACAGGTATACTATTCCACAATGCATGTGGATAACTACTGAATCCTTTTTCATCATCCCATTTTCTAAGAAGGAATTCCAGTCCTTTGTTTATAGAATCTTCAGCTTGAGATTTCTTTGATCCTAGTAGGAAGTTTATAGTTATCGCTGTACAGTATATTTGATTAGATTCGAATCCTGTGCTTTCCCACATCGCACATTCCAATTTATTAATTTCTGGAGGTTCTTCAAAAAGACCATCTTCTTTTTGCTGTCCAATCAAAAATTCAACTGCTTTATCTAATTCTTCACTAATAAGTTCATGCAAATTAAGGAGTAGTAAATCTTTGAAAAACATAATAGTTGAACCCATAGTACTTATTGCACCTTCTTGGAATCTATAGGGTATCCCTCCATCTTCATTTTGCATCTTTAATTGTTCTTTTAGCATTGATTCAGCTTCTTCTTTTTCATCAAGGATGAAATGAAGCTTGTATTTCTCTACATCTTTAGTTTTGTTTCTAACAAAATCTATAGCTTTCTCAAAATCAAAGATAGAATCATTCATCAATAATAGTTGTATAAAATATTACTTAAACCTTGTGAGAAATAACTAAATAAAAAGATTATTTTACGTTTTCTAATTGTTCTAAAACATCTTCCGCAGCATCATATTCAGCTATTTTAACTCTTCTTCCTTCTCCTACACTAGTATATAGTCTATCTTTGTATTGAAGTGAACATTCAACGTGATAAATCAGATCATGATCTAAACCTTCTCTCCCTATAACTTTATAGCTTGGTAAATCAAGTCTTCTTTTCTGACAGAACTCTTGCAATCTATTCTTGGGATTATCTTCACATACTGCTTTCTTCAGTAATTTACTCCTTTCTTCTTTGTTTGGTAATTTCTCTTTAAATGATAGTAGTTTATTTAAGAAGAGTTTATTAAAGAAATCTCTTGTGGTTTCAATATCATTTGACAAATATAAAGCACCTGAAATAGCTTCTAAACAATCTTCTATATCCGTTTTTGTTACTTCATATTTTGGTTCTCTCAACAAATGGTTCTGAAGATTCAAAGAGTTTCCAATTTCAGATAAAGAATCAGTTTGAACCACAAGTGAACGAAGTTTTGAAAGAACACCTACATCTTCTTGGATATTGTGATAGAGCCATTCTGCAGTTAAAACATCCAATATAGCATCTCCAAGAAATTCTAGTCTCTCAAAATTTGCTTTATCAGGATATATATTATTGTAATTAGGATGAGTTAGAGCTTCCTCTAATAATGATTTCTTAATTGTCCATTCAAAGAACTTTCCTTTTTCTATATCTATCATTAGGAATCACTTGAGTTAATTATCAAACAAAGCTATAGTTTTTAAATCTAATTCATTTGAACATCAATAATGAAATTCGAAAATCCTATTAAAGAATTTGATTGGTTATTAGGAAAGTGGGAAGGAGAAATTGAGAATGAAGAGGGAAAATTCGAATCTTCAATATCTTTTGGTTTATATGGTTCTGAAATCATAAAGTATGAACAATCAATCATTCATGAAAAGACTACAAAAATAATAGAAATTGGTTATTTCTTCTTTGATAAAATAAATGAGAAATTAAATAATATCATTATCAATGAAGAAGGATATATTGAAAAAAGTCTTATAACTCAATCTGAAGAAGAAAATCTATTTATTATTAGAAGTATTTTCGATTTTGGTTTTAATCTTCCACCTAATATGAAAATTATCAGAGAAATCAAACAAACTGAAGATGAAAGTGAATTAGAAGTTGTTGTTAAGATGGGTAAAGATGAAAAAATTATTTCTAATTCAATTTATTCTCGAAAATAATTGGGAAATTATATAAGAATTTTTGCTAGAATCTTTTGATAATAACATAAAAGATATTAGTGATTATTGATAAAAAGTAGCTTAGATTCACTTGCCTAGAGAATACAAGATATACTACTGTGAAAAAGTCCCTGATGAGGTGTCAGAACATGTTGAAAGGATGCTTAAAGATGTTTTTGACATTCAATTCAGATCAGTGGGAGTACGTATTCCAAGGCAAAATGCTTGGGATGTAAATGATAAAGCATTTAATGCCAAAACGCTTCTAAACAATGTTTTAAGAGATGGGATAACTTACTTTCTTTGGCTAATAGAGGAACCTTTAGCTGTTGATAACAAATCCGTTTTTGGATATGCAGAATCCTCAAAAGGAGCTGTAGTATCAACTTCAAAAATGGCAACTCGTACTCTTGCAGCAAAAGAAGTAGCTTTTCAAGTTGGTATAGCTCTAGGATTAAATGCTTGTAGAGAAGACTGTGTTATGACATTTTCAGATAACTTTGAGACATTGATAAAGAAATCTTCAACTTTATGTAATATTTGTCGAATTAAGTTTGACAGATTAAAAGTAAGATATTTGTAGAAAAAATCATTTCACTTTTGTTTTCTCCTTAAACTCTAAATATTCTTGAAAAAACATATCATAAGCTATTTCTACTTCGTTAAGTTTGATTCTCTCCTTATCCTTCCAAAGCATTAGATTTTTCCAAGTATGTAATAATGATTTTAAATTCATATTCAATGATTCTCCTCTTTTATTCAGGATTTGATAATATTTTTTAGATAATTTTCGCACATTTATGGATCCTTCGAATTCAATTCCAGGACATGAAAAATCTAATTCTACAGTAATTTTCTTCTCACTTAAATCTGATATTAGTAAAGGATAGGATTTACAATTCAATGGTGATATATTATGAATCACACAACTATTATTTTTGGTATTCTGAAAAATACATAAACCATTTTTTTGTTTTAAGGCAAACAAGTAATCAAATTTGTTAGTCTTTGTATCTTCAAAAGCTAGAATAGGTCTACTAATATCTTGAACTTGTAAGTTTCTTTTTTTCGAGATATTATCAATTTCATGATAGGAGAGAGTTGGAAGATTACAGGGAAAACAAATACGATTCTCAAAAGTAAAACAATTTTTTTCCTCTTCTTCATCCATAATATTAGGTATTGGATTAACGGAATAGTGACTCGGAAGTTCACAAAGGTTACATCTTTTACATTTTAGCTTAACTGCTGAAGGGATATTCCAGGTAAATTTCGTTTCATTTAACTGAAATTCTTTTCTTTCTAGATAAATCATTTCTGTATGGAAATGGATTTTCTTCTCATAAAGAATTGTTCTAATATTTTCGCAAATATTATCAATATCTTCATTTCTAAGCATAGATCTAAATCTAAATACTAAGGTATTCTTAGGCTTTAATTTTTGGATTTCTGATATTTCATGTTGTATTTTTTTCTTAACTTCATTATTCTTGAAGAAAATAACTAGTTCATCTTGACATCCTATTTGTGTACCATAAATTATTCTAACTAGAATCTCACTTTCTATAGGTAAAGAAACCGTATTCCAATGAGAGTCAATAATTGTTCTATCTGATAGAAAACCTAATCCTATAGACTTCCCTTCTTCTAGTAGTTTCTCATTAACACTACGTAAAATGAAGGGAGAATAATGGAATTCTTGGGGTAATGGTTTTTTTTTCGTAAGTAGAAGCTTGAGATCTTTTTCAGCTTTTTTTTCGATATCCCCAAAGAGTAAATACCGGGATACCATAGTAAATATATGTAGATTGAATCCTAAAAACTTTAGTACTTAATTTATTATACATGTAATAATAAAAGGAGACAATAATGGGAATTCTTGCAGATCTTTGCACTTCATATAAAATAATCAATGAACACAATAAATTAGCAAGTCTTAGAGGTCAAAAACTTCTACTCAGGAATTTCCAGAGTCTTAGTGAAATAATTTTACTAAAAAAAGCAGAATATTATGGATTTATTGATGAAGCAAATTCAACATCAGAGAAAAAGGAGATACTAAGTAAATCTTTTCCCTCACTTTTCATTGATTTCGAGGATTTTGATTTCAGTAAGATTTCCAAAAAAATAGATTCTTTTATAGAAAACTCAACACAATATGAACTAAGAGATTATTTAGGAGAGTTATATCAGAAAGTTCTTTCTTCTTCAAAAAAGCAAGATAAGGGAATTGTATTTACTCCCATTTCTGTAATTGATTATATATTATCACAATTAGAGTATCCTCATTATGATAATCAAAAGAATGATAACAATCTCATAGATTTAGCTTGCGGTTCAGGTTTTTTTCTGACCAGAGCTGTTCAAAGAATGTATGCGAGTGAGAAGAAAAGAGATCAAACCAACATGGAAATCATATCTAGAATCTCTAGTAAGATATATGGATTTGATATAGATTCTATAGCAGTTTACTTATCGAAGG
>JAEOTG010000211.1 GCA_016839985.1 Candidatus Heimdallarchaeota archaeon
ATATACATAATACATCATTGGCATTCATATCAAGATTTAATTCAACAGAAGCGTAACCTGATGCATTAGTAATGATATAGAATGTTTCATCCCAGATACCAAATTCATTTGTTACTGAAACATATATGAGCACAGTTATATTATCTATAGGATTACCAAGAAGATCTGTAATCCATGTCTCAACAAAAAGTAGGGAATTGTAAACATAGGTTTCATTTTCACTTAAATTCGTATTTAGAACAGCCTTACTGCTGTTAATAGTCATTGAAATAGATTCTTCAAAATATAGGTAATTAAATGAGTTTACCTTAATATAAATCTTGAAATCTCCTGGATCAAAAAACTCAGCAGGAAATGATAAATATCCATATCCATCTATATCTGTTTGTAAGATTCCAAGGGAAGTATTAAGATTAGTACGATTCTCAAAAATAATAACTTCAAAACTCAAGTTGGGAACAGGATCATTATCAATATCTAAGAACCTAATTGAAGTGCTGAAAGGTTCGTTCCAATATTTCTCTATTAACGCTGGAGATTGAACAGTTAGAGTATTTGGAGATATATCTATATCACCATAGGTTATAGCTGGATAATTGTAAAGATTTGAATCCATGCTTATCGATATCCAAAAGGAGTTAGGATAATAACCTGAATTCCAATCAAGTAATCCAACAGGAGTAGTTGCAAAACCTGAAGAATTTGTTGCAGTAAATATAGGATCAACAATTCCTTGAAGATAGAATAATGCTAATTGACTCTCTTTAGGCTGACCATCATTATCTATTATCTGAGTTTCTAAAACATATTCAGTTATATCAGCGTATCCTATTGCGCTTCCATAAATGCAGTAAACACGAGGTACAATAACTTGTATATTTTCCTTTAATTGAGTAGTTGAACTATATGCTAGAAACAAAGACGTTTCAGCTTTAAAATATACAACTCCTGATCCTTGGTTGATTGTATAATGACTAATAGCATAACCATTATGATTCGAAATTTCTTCAGCTAGAAAAATCCATGTTAGATTATCTGACGAATAATAGAAACTAACATTAACATCAGATAAAGGTTGATGATATAAATTTTCAATTTTAGCTGATAAATCTATAGTATCTGAATATTCAGCAGATGAAGGAGAATATAATTCCAAAAATTCGGGATCTAAAGAATTTACAATTGTCAAATCCCAATAATCTGTTGAACTATCATAAATATTTGAATCATCAAAATAACTAGAAGTGATTCTGTGATACATTCCAGAAGTCCCAGAGGAATCATAAGTAATTGTAGTTTGACCTTGAGAATCTACTTCTGAATTGCTTAATAGTGATCCAGTATAAACACTAAAAGGAATATCAATATTAGTTTGCTCTACCCAGTTCCCACCTTCATAGATATACATTTTATTTTCATCAGAACCAGTAAAGTCATCAGAATATTGAAGACTAAAATCACTGCTTGAGGAAAGAACAGCATAATAAGTTGTATCAGCTGTTAGAAGATTATTTACTTGAGTAGAAAGTGGATGATTCCAGAAAGTAAACAATAAAGGAGAATCAGGATTGTTTTTATGGAAATTGTAAGTGTGAAGAGAAATCTCATATTTCATAAGATAACTGGTTTGATAATTCTGCAAATCAGCTGTAATATAGAAATCGATTTGATTACTAATCGGAGAAATGACTTCTGAAAGGTTCAGCGAAAATGCTTCAAAATTCGCATTGAAACTTAAACTGAATTCAATAGCAAACTCATTATCAGTAACTAGATTTTCAGCTGAATCTTTATCTGTTGTAACTTCAACAAGATCGTACCAGTAATGTTCTCCTTGGTCAACAGGCATTCTACCAATTAAATCAAACTCTGAAGTAGCTATAGATTCTATCTTTTCACCATACTGTATAAATGAGGAATTTCCTACTACATCTGTAAAACTTGGATACGTAGCAGGTGCTAATCTAGGTTCAGAACCTGACTGAACAATCACCAGTTGCTGAGTATTGTCATCTTGGATTATCTTAATAATTTGATACTCACTAACTTGATTATCCTCTGACATAATCTCAATAGTATAAGTAGTATCTTCTACTATTGGTTGATTTTTAGTTAAACCCTCCACTAAATATTGAGTAAGAGGAAGGGGTATGATAAGTACTAATAGGAAAAAGAAACCAATTTTACGCAATATTTACTCACCTCACTCAAGCGTTGCAAATTCAGTTTGAATTTCCTCTTCTTCTTCCTCTTGTTGGATATCGACTCCTACACCTATTTCTAAAGCTAATTCTCTATGTTTAGCTTCTTCTGTAACATCACAAATACCAAAAATCCCAATGGAAAAATGGCATTCGGATTGTGATAACCACCCGCAATCAGTGATCAAAGCTCGTCTGGCATTAGGGGCGTCATATTGATTCCTAATCTTACTAGTAGCTCTTCTAAGCCAGATTCGGATATCTGACGCATGACCCAAAATGAAGCCTCCCGCCGGGAGAATCTTATCCATAGCAGTTGCGAAAGGATCAGGATTCGCCATGACTTGATTTGTATACACAACAGCCAAATCATATGCATCTGCTAATCTCATTAAAGTATGAATCACTCTATTAAGATGTTTTTGTCTATCTGCAAGTTCTCCTAATCCTCCATATTCCGATCTAAAAGGATCTAGAAGAGAATCTACAATTAGAAGCTTGACATTATTTTCTGGAATTATTCTACCTACTTCTTTTAATGCTAATTCTATTTGAGCTAAAGTACGTGTATTTGCAACCATAAATTTACTAGTATCAATTTTTCCTTCAGGAATGTTGTAGATATATTGATAATATTGCATAATTTGTTTGAGCCTTTGAGGTTTGAAACTACCTTCAGTGTCAAGTAAAATTACTCCTGATTCAAGCCCTCCAAAATCTTTAGGTAAGAGACAATTCACACTTAAGGTATAACAAATTTGAGTTTTTCCACTAGCTGGACTCCCGTAAAGCTCAACAAAACAGCCTGTAGGGACACCTCCTTGAAGCATGTTATCTAGTTCTTTTGAACCAGTAAGAATCTTTAGCCTTTCAGTTTCTAATTCGTCTCTTTCTTCTAAGGATAGAAACAAACTTTTTTCACGTTTTTCCTCAAATTGTCCTAGAAGAAGACTTGCAGTTGCTTCACTAATTCCAGGAAGATTTTCAAGATCTTTCTTTGTTAAAGCTTTTATCCCTCTGGGGTCTACAATGTTTTCATTTGTTAAAACCTTGTGTACTCTCTTCCTCATGGAATCAGAAAGTCCTTTTATTTCAGAGAGAAAATCCATTAGAGAATCAGTTTTTTCTTTAGATGTTTTCTTACTGCTAGAAGCAGTTTTACTAGATTCTATATTATTATCTTGTGAAGCCATGTTCTTCATTAATTTATGCTTAATTTCATATATAAAGGAGGAGAAGTATACACTAAAAATAAAAAAAGAGTTTTTAGTTTTTTCAAGTTGATGCTTTGTTTAATTCTTTTAATCTCGTTTTTGAATGTCTAATTTCTGCTAAACCTTCACTGTTTTCTATCCAAAAATTTATCTTTTCAGCTTCTGTGGCTTTACCAGTGAAATAATTGATTGATTGAAACATCATCAGAAATCTGTAAATAGTTTCTCGCCAATCATTAACAAAACTATCACTTATATTGTATCTCTCACATAGATACCTAACTTCTCTTCCATCCACAATGTTTTGAGCTAATCTTATTGCTTGAAGTGATGACAACTCGTTAGCTTTGATCTCTTGCTTAATTGTTCTATCTCTTGTCATAAATCGCTGTAAGTATTGTGTTAAGGTTAATTCCTTATTTGTTCCACAGTACTCTAAATAATCCAGAAAATCATAGGGTTGTACAAAATGTTTAGCTGCAATTTGTCCCATATAAGTGAGATTCAATATTTGGCCTGCTGATTTAACTAAAAATCCTTCTTTTGTTAAGAAATCAATTATTCCATAAGTGTTCAGCCATCTTTCTTGTGTTTCTGGATATTTCTCAAGCAAAAACCTTTGGTGTTTACAAACAAAGTTTGAATATTTGTTTAAACATGAACAAGTTCTTCTACTTGGAGAAAGATAAATCTGGTAAAGTCTTGATTGTTCTTTTATGTTAGCTGCAACAGCTGCTCGATTAATTCCATTAATTGACTGAACTTCCATTTTTCTTTCTCTTACACCTCTGACATTATCGAACCTTCTGTAGAAATCAATCACTTCATAAGTTTCTAATTGTGAATCAGAAGAAGAAAAAAGAGCTTGAAGCAAATCAAAATCAACCAAATCTCGCATTAATTTTGATTTGTTCTGGTAAAACCAAAATGAATCTTCAATTGGTTCAATTAGATGAATCAACTCTCGTGAAAGAGGTGTATCGGAATAGAACATATTTTCCAAATAATATTTCATTAGAATATCATATTCTCCAAACTTACTCTCTACAGCTCTATAAATTGGTGATGGAGTTTCATCTTTGTAAGTGAAGAATTTTGCTTCTGTTTTTTTTCTCATTCTGTCATTAGTTACTAAAACTATTCCTTTTCCTTCAGTGCAAAAACCTAGTCTTCCTGCACGTCCTAAGGTTTGAAAAACTAGATTATTTTCTGTTTGAATTCTTTTGTTCTTTAATGTGTAAACTGAAATATTTGCAGGTAAGTTCACTCCACATGATAATGTTGAAGTAGAGACTAGTACATCTATATCTCCCCTGTGGTACATCTCTTCAATTATCAATCTCACAACTTCACTCAAACCTGCATGGTGATAACAAATCCCTTTTTCTATAACTTCCTTGAGAAGTGGTGGAAAATATACCTCTTGAATGGTTTTTTTCACACTTTCTTCATCAATCTCACTTAATGCATTCCGAACAATGTTGTCAAGTTCAGAATAGTTTCTTGGTTCACTTTTCATTGCAACTCGTTCTGCTAGTGCTTCAGCATATGATCTTGAATGACTAAAAACTAAAATCTGATCATATTTTGTTCTTAGTTTGTTTATATAATCTATCACATCCTTTGAAACATCTACTGAATATATTATTGGAACAGGTCTAGAATTTTCTACTATAGGAGTGAGATTCAACCAATCTGCTATTTCAATAGGATTAGAAATTGAAGAGGAAAGAAGAATCAACTGTGCTTTGTTAGAGCTCTTTTGCCATTCTAATATTATCTCCTCTATTACCGCTCCCCTATCAGTCCCAATAAAATGAAACTCATCAATAACTAAAATTTTCAGATACTTACGAAGAATTTCATGTCGTTTTTGTAATGCTAAAAACTTCTCATATGTACCTATTATGATATTTGCGTCTGCAATTTCCTCTTCTTTAATAACAACTCCTCCAACAGCAAGAAGAACCTTGATTCCTCTCTTTTCTACTAA
>JAEOTG010000212.1 GCA_016839985.1 Candidatus Heimdallarchaeota archaeon
ATGTTTATATTATGGATATGGACAATGAGTCTATATCTTATTCAGCTCCTGGTAAGATTATCTTATTTGGTGAGCATGCAGTTGTTTATGGCTATGCAGCAATAGCAATTGCAGTTGAGTTAAGAGCAAAATGTACCATTGTTCCTTCTTTATCCAAAAATCCTTCAATTTCAACTCCAGATTTGTTTCCAAAAAAGAGTTTCACAATTAACAAAGTCTCATCTCTTCCACCATCATTAAGAGCCATTGAATTTGTAATTAAAGAAATGCTTCCAAGTAAAAAAAGTACACAATCTCCAAGGATAGAAATAACATCTGAAATACCTCCTTCAGCTGGTCTTGGTTCAAGTGCTGCTGTTGTGGTTTCATTAATTTCTAGCTTACAAGCTTTCTTGAATACCAATAGTAACTTAGACATGATTAATAGGATGGCTTTTGAAGCTGAAAAGATAATTCATGGTTCTCCTTCTGGAATAGATAACACCATTTCAACATTTGGTGGTGGGATATATTATGAAAATGAAGTGAAGAGAAAAATACCAATAGACGACAAATCTTGCTTTTTTGTTATCATAAATAGTCTTATTCCTCGGAACACAAAGGATGTTGTTGAAAAAGTTAAACAAAGAAGAGATGAAAATAAGCAAGAAATTGATCAAATATTTGAAGAGATTCAAACAATTTCCATTCAAGGTGAAATGAGTCTTAGAAAAGGAGATCATGAAAGAACTGGAACTCTAATGTCAGAAAATCAGAAATTACTTGAAAAATTAGGAGTAGGTCACCAAGAGCTTACAAAAATAATTCGATTAGTAGACAAACATGGTGCGTTGGGAAGAAAATTAACAGGAGCGGGAGAAGGTGGTTGTATTGTTGCATTATTTGATGATTATCAAAAAACTCAGCAAGCAATAAATACGCTTAAAGAGAAAGGCTTCCAAGCATTCATTACTAATGTTTCTTCAATAGGTGTGAGAAATGAATCAGAACATGTTTGATATTATAAAGTTAGGTGGATCGATTATAACTGATAAACATGAGTATAAACAACTAAAAACAGAAATTCTTAGAGATATCTGCAATGTAATTGCGACTTGGAACAAAAATATCATTATCGTACATGGGGCTGGTTCTTTTGGTCACATACTGGCAAAAAAACATTCTATTATATCCGGTTATACAGATTCTACACAATTAGAAGGACTAACAGATATTCGAATAGATGTAAACGAATTATCTCAATCAATTGTTAAAACACTTAAAAATCAAGGAAAACCAGCCATTGCATTTCAAACAAGTGCATTGGTTTTTGATGAGAATGAAGAAACCAATCCCTCTTTTTTTGTAGAACCTCTTAAGAAAGCTCTTACAATAGGATTAATACCAGTTTTATCTGGAGATGTTTTATTCACAAATGAGAAAGATTTTACGATTTATAGTGGTGATTCTCTCATAAATTTGTTAGTTCAAGAATTTGATGTAGACCGTGTAATTTTCATAACAGATGTTGATGGATTAATGGTTAAAGACTCAAAACTAGACGGAATAGAGAGACTTTCCTCACTTCCTTTAAACGATTTGAGAGAGATAGAAATAGCTGATTACTCAAAAAAAGATTTAGCTGATGTAACAGGAACAATGAAAGGTAAAGTTGAAACCATTTTGTCTATTGGTCAATTTGTTAACCAAGTAGTTGTTGTAAATGGAAATGACCCTGAAAGGATTTCCAAAGTTCTGAGAAGAGAGCCTACAATTTGCACAATAGTAGAAGGAGAAAAATCTACTAAAAGATAAGTCTTTTAAATTCAATCTAAATTCTGTTAATACCTAATGAAGGCATAAAAAAGTATGCCCGAGGTGAAGATGATGTACAAAAAGTTTGATATTCCAGAAGAGATCGTTAAAGAGTCTTTAAACATTTTAGAAACTTCAGCAAAAACCGGTAAGATTAGAAAAGGAACAAATGAAGTTACAAAAGTAATCGAGAGAAAACAAGCACAGCTTGTTTTTATAGCGGAAGATGTTAATCCTCCTGAAATTGTAATGCATTTACCTCTATTATGCGAGGAAAGCAAAATAACATACACATTTGTACCCACTAAAGATGATCTTGGTAAAGCTGCAGGACTTAAAGTTGGTTCAGCTTCTATAGCTATTGTTGATCCTGGTGAAGCTAAGCAATCCATAAAGGGATTAAACAGTAAGCTAGAAGAGCTGAAAAAGTAAATAGGTGAAACTGATGAGCACTTCAAGAGAAGATGATGGAACCCCTGCAGAAGTTATTCAAGTCTTAGACAGGACAGGAAGTGTAGGTGAAGTAACACAGGCTAGAGTTAAGGTTTTAGACGGACGAGATAAGAATCGTATTCTAACAAGAAACCTTAAAGGACCAGTTCGAAAAGGCGATATAATTATGCTAAGAGAAACAGAGCGAGAAGCAAAGAAAATCCGCAGAAGGTAAAGTGATAAACAATGCCAAAAACAAGAAAGTGTTCATATTGTGGGAAAGAAATACCACCAGGTCGTGGAATGCTATTTGTTCAAAGAGCTGGGTCAGTATTGTATTTCTGTTCTAATAAATGCAAAAAATCCCAAATTGTCTTAAAACGAGATCCAAAGAAACTTAAATGGACAGAGAGATACGAAAGAAAAATAATGTAAAATTATTTTTAATCTCTTTTCATATTTTTATTTTTCAGAAAGTTTAAATCAATTAGTTTTTATTCTCATTTGAAATGTGTCAATAAACCATAGGGTGAATTACAATGGAAAGAGAATTTATCATGATTAAACCTGATGGAGTACAAAGAAATTTAGTTGGTGAAGTAATTAGCAGAATAGAAAAAGTAGGCTTCAAAATTATTGCAATGAAATTCCACAAAGTTACAATGGAACAAGCTGAAAAACATTATGCGATACACAAAGGAAAACCATTCTATCAGGGACTGCTAGAATATATTACAAGCGGACCTGTGGTTTCTATGATAGTTGAAGGAAAAGAAGCAGTCAAAATAATTAGAAAAATTGTTGGGGCAACTAATCCAGTAGATGCAGAGCCGGGGTCAATAAGAGGAGATTATACATTGGAAATTGGTAGAAATATAGTTCATGCTGCTGATTCCCCTGAAAATGCAATATTGGAATATCAAATTTATTTCAAAGATGATGAAATTCAAACTTATGAAAGAATTGATGAAAATTGGATATATGAGTGATATACAAAGTATTGCTTACTCTTTTTATTTTCAAAAAAAGAAGAAATTGTGAAAATCACAATTTATCACTTTTTAAATAGAAATTTGAGTTTTCCTTTCTTATTTAGGTAGAAGAATACTCCTACACCGCTTCCAAGTACTATTACAGGCATTGTGAGACCAAGAGCTAAAGCTGTAGTTGGGAATTTAGGATAATCACTAGAATTGAGTGGATCTGTACCTTTCTTTACTTCTCTTCCATCTGAATAACCATCTCCGTCCGTGTCTTCATTACATGGATCAGTACCGTAAGTATATTCTTCAAGGTTAGTTAATTTATCTTTATCTGGGTCTTCAGCTGAATCATTCACTAAAGCATCAGTTCCATAAGAGATTTCCCAAAAGTCATCCATACCATCATCATCACTGTCATCATCAAGTGGATTTGTTCCATAAATATTTACCTCATCTCCATCAATTAGATTATCGTCATCACTGTCATCATCAAGTGGGTCAGTTCCATAATCGATAATTTCATCTCCATCAATTAGATTATCGTCATCACTATCATCATCAAAAGGATCAGTTCCATAATCAAATATTTCCTCAAGATCATCTATTCTATCTTTATCTATATCATTTAATGGATAATGATCAAAAACAGGATCTCCTTCGCTGTAGATGTAGTAACTTCCAATTCCGCTCCAGTCATCCCAATAATTCCCTTCATTGATAGAAATATCATACCAGATGTTATTTTCTCCTTCATCCCTAACTTGTGAAGAATGTGTGATGCTATTATTGAAGAATATGTTATGATGTATTGTATTGTTTTCTGATGAATAATATATGGTTATTGCATAATTTAAATCATCTATTATTTTAGCATTATTTAGAAAGATATTATACTTTATCGTGCTATTATCTGCATCATCGAGGTATGTTCCAATTTCTAGATTATCGTAGAATTTATTGTAATTTATTGTACAATTCAATAAATTGGAAGCATCTATACCTATGGAATTATTAACAAAAACATTGTTTGATATTATTGCATTATCACTTTCATCAATATCTAGTGCAATATCACTATTATTTTCAAAGATATTATTCATTACTCGTATAAAGTGCTGTGTATAAAGTTCTATTCCCCATCCATTATTTCTGAAGATATTTCCTGTTATCTTTGCTTCTAATACATAATTCATTTCACTTGCTGACGCTGAAATTCCTCTACCATCATTATTCTGAAAAAGATTCTCTTCTATTTCTATGTAAAAAGTATCTTCTAGTTCCAAACCTCTAACATTATTATAGAATTCATTATCATGAATAAATGTATAATTCGATTTCTGAATATCCATTCCTTCTTCATTGTCTACAAAAGAGCAATCTCGAATTTCTGCATTATTTGTTCCAGCCATTTTTATTGCATAATTTACTTCTTCAATATTCTGATTAGCTATTAATACGTTTGAACAACCAAAAACGAATAACTGACCATATATGTCTTGATCTATAACAATTGAATTTTGACCTTTGAAAAAACCATGAGGTTTACTATTAACATAATTGTTTTCAAAATTATATAGAAGATAATCTTCTAAGTCATATTCTTCTACATACATTCCACCATTATAGATTTCGTTGTTAATTATTTCAGAATTAAATGCTGCTCTTAGTCCTATACAATCATCTTGATTTGTTCCATATATTTCATTACCATCAATAATACAATACTGAGAATTGAAAATGAAGACTGGTCTATTCGAACTACATTCTCTGATTTCATTGTTTGATATTGTTATATTGTGTGCTTCTATGGTATATATAGCTTGACTATTTTTCAGAAAAGTATTATTATCAACTATACAACCTACTGTCCACATAATTTGAATTCCTCTAATTCCATTATTTATAATAGTATTATTCATGATTTCAGCTGTAAAGGGATCAACATAAGACAAATAAATACCTTCGTTATCTGCATCAACATAACAATTTTTTACTATGAAATGTGCAGTTGTTTGCTTAATGGAGATTCCTCTAGTATTCGTAGTTGTGACATTATAATTCTCTATGACATAGGGAGTAGTTTCAGATCCATCTCCAGAAGTTGCATAGGTTGTGAAATCACCATCACCATTAATAGTGATATTATCTATCAATGTTAAAGAGTTAATTTGAATGGATTTATAGTGATCCCCTGTTTCTGCAACTATTTCTGCTTTTTCTGAGTAAATAATTAATTGTAATATAATCAAGAAACAAATTATGAATCCAATATGCATTTTTTTTATTTTTATTCTTTTATTCATTTAAATAACTCCTTAGATTTAGTGGTGATTAAATATATTAAGCATTATTCTCTAATTTCTTGAAGTCTCCATTAAATCTCTGATTTTATGTTAAACCAATTTGTTTTTATTTAAATTGCTAAGAAGTTGAATCATACAATATTTACGTTACTTTAAAAAAATAAAGCAGTGATAAGAATGTCTAAGATTATAGATGAAAAAACAGGTAAAAGAATAAGGAGTCCAATAGGTGTAATTCTGGGTCATGTAGACTCAGGAAAAACTAGTTTACTGGATAAAGTGAGAGGTACAGCTGTTCAAGCAAGAGAAGCTGCAGGTATAACTCAACATGTTGGTGCTTCTTTTTTCCCATCTGAAACAATTATAGATGTTTGTGGTTCTTTAATGAAGGACGCTAAAGTTAAACTAAACATTCCTGGTGTTCTAATAGTTGATACTCCTGGACATGCTGCGTTTATGAATTTGCGAAAAAGAGGTGCATCAGTAGCAGATATTGCTATTCTAGTAGTCGACTGTCTTCGGGGTTTTCAAGCTCAAACCTATGAATCTCTTGACATCTTAAGAACACGAAAAACCCCTTTCATTATTGCTGCCAATAAAATTGATAGAATCTCTTCATGGAAATCTAATCCTGATGCAACATTTTCTGAAACTTATGCTAAACAGATTCAAAAAGCAAGCGAGGATTTGGATAACCGGATTTATGAAATAATGGGAGAACTTTCAGAAATAGGAATGCGGGGAGATCGTTACGATAAGGTAAAGGATTTCACAAAAGAAATAGCTATCGTCCCAACAAGTGCAAAAACAGGTGAAGGTATAGCAGATTTGTTCTTAGTTCTTTCTGGTCTTACACAACAATTCATGATGGAGAAACTAGAATATAGTGAAGGTCCCGGTGTTGGGACTGTTTTGGAAGTGAAAGATGAAGAAGGATTAGGAACAACAGTAGATGTAATTCTTTACGATGGAGTACTTCGAAAAACAGACCAAGTAATTATAGGTGGTAGAGAGAAACCTGCTTTAATAAAAATTAGGGCACTACTAGAACCAAAAGATCTAGATGAAATGAGAGATCCTAAAGACAAATTCAAAGGAGTCGATGAGGTATATGCGTCTGCTGGAGTAAAGATTGCAGCTCAAGGATTAGATATGGCTTTAGCGGGAGCTCCTATTCGAGTTGCTCCTCCAGGAAAGGAAGATGAGGTATATGCTGAAGTGGAATCCGAAATAGAGAGCTTTATAATAGAAACTAAAACCAATGGGATTATACTTAAAGTAGATACATTAGGAAGCCTTGAAGCCATTGTGGATATGATTAAAGAAAAGAACATACCAATCCAAAAAGCAGATGTTGGTGACGTTAATAAAAAAGATGTAATAGATGCTGCAATTGTTGCTGAAAAAACTCCGGAATTTGCATCAATATTATGTTTTAATGCAAACATTCTCCCAGATGCTCAAGAAGAAATTGAAGTGAATGAGATCACGGTCTTTTCGAATAATGTTATCTATAATCTAATTGATGATTATGAAAGATGGATGTTGGATACAATAGAAGCAATTAAAGTAGATTCACTTAAGGATTTAAGGATGCCAGGAAAGGTGGCAATTTTACCAAATCATACATTCCGTTCAAGCAAACCTGCAATAGTTGGTGTAGAAGTTTTAGGTGGAAAGATACATCCAAAATTGATGCTAATACGTGAAGACAATAGAAGAGTTGGAAGAATACATCAAATTCAAGATAGTCAAGAATCAGTCCAAGAAGCTACTAAAGGAAAACAAGTTGCTATTTCAATACGAGGACCAACAGTTGGAAGACAAATAAGGGAAGGAGATGTATTGTATATAGATGTGCCAGAAAAACATGCAGTTTTGCTCATGAAAAAATATCGAGATATGATCACTAATGATGATGCAAAGATATTAGAAGAACTTGCTGCTATAAAGAGAGAGCATGTAAGCAAGTACTGGGGATGGTAATTTACTTTTATATTCGCGATAAACTTAAATACTTTTATCCTGTTTTTTCTCTTGGTTGAGTAGAATCTTTTTCAGCCAATACTCAGCTAGTTCTTGGGTAACCTTGGGGAAGGTTTCCTTTCAATTATTAGAGATTTTTTTCCACCAATTTTCAATAATTTCAAAACTCTTCTTTCTTTGAACCTTGTATCTTCTTAATGGTTTTACTAGGTGTCGTTGAGATTGCTCTGGAGGGATATAAGTTCCAAGAGTAATTTTTCTTTGAATAGGGATTTTGATTTTTTGTAGAAATCGATCTTTATGACCACACTTTTTGCATTTGTATCCTTTTTCAAAACCATCACTTGTCATTCTTTTCTCACATTTAGGGCAATATGGTGATTCTTCTTTGAATTGTTTTGATAGAAAGTAAATGTCACATTTCTCAAGTTGAAGAGTAAAATTTTGGAGTTCAGTTTTATATCTTACTCCTCCATAAGCTACAAGCTTATCTCCAGGTAGTAGATTTCGAATAACATTTCGGAATTTTTTACTTGGTTCAAAAGCTGCAACATCAACAATTTGATTCTTTTCTAGAATTAATCCTTTAAAGAAAACATGACCTCCAAGAAGTGTTTTAGGTTTTTCCACTACTTCAACTTCTCCCTTAAAAACTGAGAAATTTCTTACAATTGATTTTGAGTATTTAAAATGCTGATCAGTTCCTTGATTAGTGCGAAAAATACAGTAAGAATCTAGAGGTTCATTAATTTCTACTAGTTCTTTAGCTTTCAATAGGGTTTCTGGATTTTCCCCTCTAATTCCATAAAAAACAGGATCTAATCCAGCTGGATTAATTAGAATCTTTCTTGATTCTTCGTCAATATTATTGAAAACAAAAGGAGAAAGCTGTTCATCCATTCTTCGTACCGATTCATCGTTTAGACTTCTTTTTTTTCCAATATTACTCACAGTTCTGTATGTTAATATTTCAAAAGTAAAATCTTCTTCTTCAGGATTTAATGCGTTACCAACAGCTGCAAGTCCACCAATAATCCCTCTGCCATTTCCAATAAGATGATGTTTAAAACAATTTTTCTCTACAAATTCTTTTGCTTTGGAGATTGATATAACCTCAGTCAGTGCTCGAGATGCGAAATCTTGAATCTCCTTCGGTATTTTACCTTTCACAAAAACAACACCAGGATTTGTATCTGGGGCATTCTGATGTAATTCTTCTATTGTATTAATTGAGGTTGAAATAACATCTTCAATAAAAACCTCTTGGACTGATACAGTTAGTGCAATAGCACCATTACCTCTAGTCTTCCAAGGTATATTTGGATTGTTCCTAATCAACCTAGGATAATCAAGAAATTCTACTCTCTCGTGTAATCTATTAATTAGCTCAGTCGCTATATATGTTGTACAGCTCCCTTCAAGAGAATCTGTATCGTCGAATCCAAT
>JAEOTG010000213.1 GCA_016839985.1 Candidatus Heimdallarchaeota archaeon
ATTCTGAAACATTGTAGAGGAATATACAATCATCTATAGTTTCAATATAACAATTTTCAATCACAAAAAATTTTGTTGTATGTCTGATGGATATTCCTCTCCCAGTAATTGATAACGAAATATTTAGATTAGAAATAATATATGGGTCTTCAGCTGTTCCATTTCCTAAAAAACCGTAATCAGTAAAATTAGAATCATAGCTAATCTCAATTTTCCCATGTGGTATCCAATTAGCTTTTTTTTGTTGTGTGTGATGAATGTTTCTTATTTCAATATCATTCAGAATTATTGGATTATGTGTATAACATAACACTGGAAATAAAAGAGAAGTTACCAATACAACAAATGCAATTTTCCTTTTGTCCGTATCCATTTATTCTCACTTCGTAATCTTTGGTTTCAACTATCAATTATCTCTGTTTAAACACTTATATAATTATCAACATATTAGACATTTTAGTCATCAGGTTTTATTAGATAACGATATCTATAGCACTCTTTCATCCCTATTTTTGAATATAGTTTTATCGCGTCAAGATTATCTGCTTCAACTTGAAGGTAAACATTTTTCACATTGTCCTTTTTTCCTTTTTCAATCATTTTTGCAAGTAATGATTTGGCTATTCCTTGTCTTCTATAGTCTGGATGAGTATACATGTTATATATAACCATGAAGTTTCCTTCAGTAACAGTTAGTCCAACAGCTACAGGTTCTTCCTCTTCAGCTATAAAGTAACAAGACTTTGGACTAGTTAATCTTTGTATTATCTTCCTCATTCCTTCTATTCTTGTTGAACCTTCCATCCTTATAGTTTTGAAATCATCAATCCATTTTTCCAAATCTGTTTCAGAAATTATATAGTTAAAATTGGATTTAATAGGAGAGTCTAATATCTTATCAATTTGAGCAATCATAACAATTGTTTCATCTATTTCCTTGTAGTTACGATCAATTAAGAAATCATATAAGTTGGAAGGTTGAAAATAATCTGCGAGTTGAAAAATCGTAGGTAAATTATTTTTTCTATAAATGTTTTCAGTATACTCTACATCTTCTTTCAAATTGTCACCATTATAAATCAAAGGTGAAACACTATTTGCTCTTTTAGTAACTCCCTCTGAGATTCTAATCTTCCATCCATTTAGTGAAACAACTGATTTAGGAGGCCAAGAATTTGTAGATAATTCTTGATAAAGTTTAACCAGATCTTTCATTGCTGACACAAATACTTAGAAAGTTATAAAACTAGTGAAATGGAGATGCAGAATAAAAGAAGAAATTTTAGAGCCTTGACCAATCATACTGGTAAAAACCCTTTGACTATTATCAAAAGCTCTTTCTTAATTAGAAAGAATTGAGTATATAAACTAAAATAATGCTAAATCCTTGATTTCTCATTAATTTATATTTTATAAAACTGTCATGGTTTTGTTTCTAGAAATGCTTATTAGTTCTTTTGAGACTGTTATATAATAAATCCAAATTAGTGATTTATTTCATGTGTGTAAAAACAAAATATTGTGTAAGTCTTTTTGAAATAATACTAGTTTTATCTATTCTAATTTCTCCAATTTTTTTACAAGTAACTAAAGCAGATCCTTTAGCTTTTGTGGATTGGGAATATGGAATATATCTTCCTCTAAATTCCTCTGAAGGAATTTTGATGGTAGATTCTCTTGTAAAATTTAGTGTTTACACTGAGAAAAATCATGATGTATATGTTAACTTCGCAGGTGATTATTTCTACTTTAATAAAAATGATACAAAAACACTTTTGATTGGAGCTCCCTTTAGAATCAACTTTAATACAATTTCTCCTAATATTAAGGTGTATGTTAATAGTATAGAAATAAATTTCGAGATTATTAAACTATCAGGAAGTGAATTAGATCCTTTTAAAACCTATTTTGATGATATTACTACAACTCATTTCATTTTATGCAATGTGACTTTTACATCAAATCAAATTACTACATTAAAGTATATTTTTTCAGTTACAATTCAAGCAAATTACCACTGGAATGGTATCAATTATTTTGTTGGAACTGCAAATTCCTGGAAAGATCAAGATGTATTCAATGAATCAGTAGAATTCTATGTAACAGGAGTTCAACCACATGAATATACTGAAGGATGCATAATATCTAATATTATAGGTGGAAAGTCTTATGTGTGGACTTGGTATAATGAACCTATTACTATCAACAAAGTAGGTATTTCTTACTATTTTGATAGATTTAATTCAAGTTTGTTAGTATGGAGAATTCTTGTACCAACAATAAGTGTGATTTCAATTTTCGTATTAACTTTTTTCATAGTTAAACTGTTTAAAAAAAGAAAGATGAAAATCTAGAATTCATATCATTTTTGCTATATATTTAAATCATAGAACTCCAAGAACTCCAAGAACTCCAAAAACTACGACTGAAATTATCAGCCAGACAACCACATGTAACGTAATTCTCATATAATCAAATTTCAAATAGTTGATATTTAAAAATTATGAAGACTCTTGAGAATCAATAATTTTATTTTCTTGATTCATAGAATCTTCATCTGTCATTCTTTTCGACTTAAACTTCTTAACGAGTTTTGGATTAAACGTCCAAATATCA
>JAEOTG010000214.1 GCA_016839985.1 Candidatus Heimdallarchaeota archaeon
CGCATGGATATCAACTTATTATGTCTATCGCTCTTCTTCGTATATTTGGTCAATTAATGAATTGATCCCAATAGCTCCTGTAGGAGATAGTAAATACACCGATATTATTACTACTGATGGTTTCTACTACTATGTAATTGTTGCTGAATATCCATTTGTAAATAGTTCTATTTCTAATTGTCAATATGTAGAAGTAAGCTTTCCATCACTTGAATCACCAATTTTAGCATTTATTACACCTAATCCAACGGAAACCAACTCAATCTTTTTAGACTGGAGTGATAGTTCTAAAGCAGTATTGTATACACTTTATCGTTCTACATCCTTCATTTGGTCAGTTGAAGGTCTAACTCCAATCTACTCTGATGTAACAAGTGAGTTCATAGACACACTTCCTGCTGAAGGAATCTACTATTATGTAGTTGAAGCTAGTGATGGAATAAACAATAGCACCTCAAATTGCCAATACGTAGAATATGAACTTCCACATGTATCAGAATTTGTCGTTTATCTAAGCTTAGCATTTGGTTTATCAACGATATTTATAACAATAACAATACTACGAAAGAGGAAAAAATTTTAACTAATTTCTAGCTCTATGAGCTTGTTCTTTCTTTTTTAAACAATACTCATATCCCACAAGAGTCTTTGTGTAGTTGATCTTTCCCATTTGTTTAATGCACTTCGTGCAGCTATTGTTTCTGATAAAAATGTATGCTGAAAATCAGCTATAAATTCTATTAATTTTTCTTTTTCTTGTACTTTCTCCATCAAAGCTTCAGATATATAAAATGTTATTGAGAAACCAGGTTCAGGTTCTTTCTGAATTATTCCTGTTGCTTCTGCTAAAGCAAAACTTAATCTTCTAAGCAACATATCATCAAAAGGGTCTCTTAATTCTAGTATAAGTGATATTAAGCTTGAGTTTTTTGTTTTTTCAATAAAACCATTTTTTAGAGAATACTGTTTGAGATCCATTTCTCTGCATTCTTTGCATATTACGCATGGATAGTTTATTTCTCTATGAGGACAGATGTAACGCTCTAATTGCATCGCTTCTCTTATTCTGTCTTTGTCATCAGGAAACTCAGGTTTCTTGATACTCATACTCATATGCTATCCATCTCTCCTATTCTATTTTATACTTAATGATAGATGTAAAAGGATTTTTTGTTTAAATTTCGAAGACTTTTTCATCTTCTTTCTGGAATTCTCCATTTATCCACTTGTATTTTTCTGCTGGGAAAGCTGATAAAACAGATGCTATAACTTCTTTTAACTTCCATAGAATTTTATAGCACTCACTCAACATATTCGATGAACAATCAGGAAAATCTGCTAGTTTTTCTTTGAATTCATCTAGCTTGGCTTTTGCTTTAGTTTTTGAACTAGTACCTTTTAACTCATCAAAGAAATTTTTTTGCCATTTCTGGAGTTTATTTTCTAAATTTAAACTATGTTGAATTTCAACAATTAAAATCTCTAAATCTGCTCGTAAATGCCATAAATCCTCATACAACTCATGATCTTTTTTAGAACTAAAGTTCTCTAAGATAGTGTTGATAGTAGCAACTAAATCAGTTGCTTCTTTTTTGAAATTTGTTTTTATTTCTTGAGAATTTTTAGACATTAAAGTGCATTGAAACTATTTTGATATAAAAAAATGCTGTTTTGAAACAAATCTTTAAAACAAGCATTTCAATTTCTTTTTATCTATGACAACTAGTTCTAGATTTGGTATCGATTTTTATTTTACTGAGGATGAGATTTATCTCGATTCAGCTACAGCTGGAAAGGTTCCTGTGAAATCAATCAAACTAGTTGAAGAATTCTACAGAGATCATGGTGGAGGGATAGGGAGAGGTACCCATAGAAAAGCTCTGCAAGCTTCAAGGTTTATTGAAAGTCAGAGAGAAATAATTGCTAAAATTTTTTCAATAGATAATGCTCAATTATCATTCCTTCCTTCAAGAGAGATAGCAGTATTAAATTCGCTATTTTCTTTAAATCTACCTAAAAATCAAAAAATAATAACGAGCGTATTAGAAGATCATTCACTACTTGCACCAACAATTAGATATTGCGAGATAAATAAATCAGAGTTAAATTACCTTAACATTTCAGATGAAGAAAACATAGCTGAAGCTATCTTGAAACAAGTAGATTCAACTACAAAAACAGTTATTCTGTCAGCCTTAACTCTAGGAATGGGTGCAAAACGAAATTGGGAATCAATTTCTAGAATTTGTAAAGAAAATGAAATAACATTCATTCTTGATGTCAGCTATGCGGTTGGTCATGAAACTTTTATTTTTAAGGATAATATTGCAGATATTATAATTTCTTCAGGTTATAATGGAGCTTTAGGACCGCAAGGAACAGCTTTTCAGATTTTGTCAAAAGAAATGCTTGATAAAACAATGCCTTTACTTGTTGGTGGAGGTTCAGTCATATCATTAGAAAAACAAAAATTCAAACTAGCAAGTGGCAGTGGAAAATTTGAGCCAGGAGCATTAAATGCAGGAGCTTTTGCAGGTTTAGCAAACAGTTTGCAGCTTCTATCGGATGTAGGTTTTGAGAATATAAAAAAGCATGAAACAAAGCTTAGAGAATTACTAACTAAAGATCTTAAAGATATAACTAACATTGAAGTAATCCAACAAGAAAATATTGCACAAGGTCCTATTTTGTCTTTCATGAGCAAATTAGTAGATGCACACGATATAGCTATAATATTAGAGGATTTAAGTAAAATTATGGTTAGAAGTGGTGCCTTATGTTCTCATCTATTTATGGATGAGATACAACAAGATTCTCTTGTACAGGTATCCACTCATCTGTACAATACAAAAGAAGAAATCAAGATTTTTACTGAGACTCTCGGTTCAATTATGAATGAAATTAAATAAGAAAAATAATAGGTCACCTTAGCTTCTTGATTTCATAGCTTTTGCTAAATCAAATGCCTTTCGATCATTCCTATTACTAAATAATTTTTGATATATTCAAATGTTGTGATTGCAAAACATTCTCTCCCTATAAAACTAGTAATGTTTTAAAAGGACAAATTAAACAACTGTTAGAACAAAATGAAGGTTACTAGATTTAATACTGACTTTGATTTTCCTGAAAATCAGATTTATCTTGATTCAGCTACTATAGGAAAAATGCCATTAACCTCAATAGAGAAAATGACAGAATATTACAAACATAGTAGCAGTGCAGCCTTCAGAGGAGTCAGCCAAGATATATTAAAAAACCTGAAAGAGTTAGAGAACAGCAGAGAATTTGTAAGTAATTTTTTTAAAATTGCTTCTTCACAAGTTTCATTTCTTCCTTCTAAAGAAGCTGCAATTACAAATGCTTTATTCGCAAATAAGGATATTAAAGAGAAAAAAATAGTAACCAGTATTCTTGAAGATCATTCCCTTCTTGCTCCTTCAATAAAAACACACCAAACGTTTGGGACAAACATAGATTATCTTTCAATCAATGATGAAACTAATCTTTCAGCTGCTATACAAGAAAAGATAACAAGGAATTCAGACATAGTTTTACTTTCTGCACTAACAGTTACAAATGGTGTTCTTAGAGATTGGAAAGAGATTTCTAAAATTTGCAAAGAAAATAATGCAACATTCATTTTAGATATAAGTAATTTAGTAGGTCATGATGTAATTCATTTTAATGACATAA
>JAEOTG010000215.1 GCA_016839985.1 Candidatus Heimdallarchaeota archaeon
CACAGCATGCTATTGATTTAACTCGCAAATATAACTGAGATACTATTGCTTCTACCTATAACGAACCTTTGATTAATTTTGAATGGATTAGAGATACTGGTAAATTAGCTCATGAAAACGGATTTGGTAACATCCTTGTTTCTAATGGTTTAATTAATGAGAAACCCTTGGAAGAACTTTTTAATATCATCGATGCGGCAAATATTGACATCAAAGCTTTTACAGAAGAGTTTTACAAAGATGTAACAACCTTTCCTGGACTCAATCAAATTAAAGAGAATGCTATTAAGATGCGGGAAAATGATATCCACGTTGAACTAACTATGTTATTAATTCCTGAACACAATGATAATCCTTCAGAAATCAGACAATTTGCTGAATGGGTCAATGATTCTATGAGTGATAGAGTCCCTGTACATTTTAGCAGATTTTATCCTCATTACAAAATGCAACACGTTCCACCTACTCCTGTTGAAACAATCTTGAACGCTAAAAAGATTGCTGAAGCTGTTGGATTAAAATATGTTTATACTGGAAACTTACCTTTCTCAGAAATTAACACAACTCAATGTCTAAATTGTGAATCTGTTTTAGTTGATCGAACAGGTTATCATATTAAAAAGAAAGAATTGAGTAAAGATAGTAAATGTAGTAAATGTGGAGAAAAGTCAGATATTGCAGTGTAACATTGTAAAACTATTGTTGGGTTAATACAAGTATATTTTTATCTGGATCAAGAAACACTACAGTTTTTCCTCCCCATTCTTGCTCTTTAGGTTCTGTGATGAAATTAACTCCTTTTTCCTTTAACTCTCTATATTCATCTTCCAGATTATTAGCTTCAAAATATATTACTGATGTTGCTGTTGGAGCTTCTTTGTTATATGCCATTTTACTTTCAGCAAATCGTAGAACACAGAAGGAACAGCTCTTACAAGTTTCTGTAGTTTTTTTACTATTTTTTGTTCCACTAACTGCTAGCGCTAGAGAAACACCTCCTAAATCAAAAGAAGTCCAAGTAGGATGTTCATATGTTTTTTTCAAACCTAAAATATTCTCATAGAAATCAATACTTTTTTTCATATCAGAAATTGGAAGTTCTATACAGTTCAATTTACTTATCAATTGAATCAGTTTTTGTATTCGTAACATTTTATTTGAATTTATAGGTAATCAATACTATTATTGATTTGTCGCTGAATAATTAAACTTATAATCTAATTCTTTTAGGAAGAAATGAATGTTAGACAGATTAGAACAAGTAATTAACAAAGCTACGTTGAATTCTAAGGATTTCTTAGATATAAGGTACTCTTACTCAATGGGAGAATCTTTTACTTTCAGAAATGACAGATTTGATAGTGTAAGCAATCAGATAATTGGTGGAATTGCTATCAGAGCATTAATTGATAACGCATGGGGATTTACATCAATTGTAGAAACAGATAAAGAAGCAATTCTGAATGCGGTTAAAAAAGTAATAAAAATAGCAAAAATTGGTTCAAAGTACACTGATCAAGAAAGAGGTATTAGTGATAAATGGGTTTTTGAAGTAAAAGGATCAACCAAGGTAGAAATAGATCCAAGGGATATAGATAAGGAAACAAAATTCGAAAAAGTGATGGGGATAGAAAAAGCAGCACGTAAATATTCAGATAGAATTGTAGAAGCCTCATCAACATACCAAGAATCACACAATCATGAGATTATTGTAAACAATCTGGGAACAAAAGTAGAAAATGAGATACATGTAATTAGATTAATGAAAAACATAATTGGGAGAGAAGGGACAAAGATGCAAAATGTATTTGATTCTACTGGTGGATCTGGAGGTTGGGAATTGATTGAAAAGTGGATCCCAGAAGATGAAGGAATAAAAGCAGCAGTACAAGCAGAAAAACTGCTAAGTGCTAAAAAACCACCAAGTGGTTCGATGAATGTAATTATGGATTCTTCATTAACTGGTGTTTATATTCATGAAGCACTGGGTCATTCTGCTGAAGCTGATGGTATTATTGCTAAAACATCGATTTTAGAAGGAAAGCTTGACAAAGAAATTGGTATTAGTCAACTTAATGTTTATGATGATCCAACTATTCCTAGTTTGAGGGGAACTTATGAATATGATTCTGAGGGAACAAAAACAAAGAAAAGAACAATTATTAAAAATGGGATTCTAAAGGGATATTTCCATACTTTGGAAACAGCAACAGCTTTAGATATGGAACCTAAAGGTGGTGGTAGAGCAATGAATTTTAATGTTAATCCTCAAGCTAGAATGGGAAATACATACATAGATTCTGGTGATATGAAATTAGAGGAAATTGTTGAAATTGCTAAAGAGGGAGTTTATCTGAAAGATAGCAATAGTGGTTATGTTGTCCCTGCTAAAGGTCAATTTTATTTCAATTGTCAATATGGTTATTTCATTGAAAAGGGAGAAATAACAGATATGATGGGAAATGTTGGAATGTCAGGTTTGACATTAGAAGTTCTAAAGAACACATTTGCAGTTGGTGATAAATGGGATCCTGAATTTCGAGGTTCATGCGGGAAAATGGGACAATGGATTCCTATAACTGGTGGGGGGCCCAATTTAGGAGTTTCAGACTTAGTTGTAGGAGGTACTATGTAATGTCTTCAGAAATTAAACATCATGATTTAGCAAAACATATTATAAACTACGGAATGTCTCTTGGTGCAGATCAAATAGAAGCATATGTTATATTTGGATCAGTTCGTAGTGTTCAGATAGAGAGAGGTTCAATTCGTCGTTTTACAGATAAAAGTAATTCAGGTTTAGGTATTAGGGTGATAAAAGATAAATCAATTGGTATGGCATCAACAACAATTTTCACATCTGATTCCGTTGAAAATACTGTTAAAAATGCTTATTCATTAGCCAAAGTTAGTCCCCCTGATCAAAATTTCAGCTCTCTTCCAAATGATACTAGACAAACACAGTCAATATCTGATAAGTTTGACAAAGATATTGCTGAAATGCCAGTTGAAGAATTTACAGAAATACTCTTAGAATCTACTCAAGAAGCCACTATTAGAGACGATGTTATCATTAGAGGTAATTTTAATGTTGGATATGGTGAGAGAGTAATAATTAATTCTCTTGGGACAGAGAGAACTTCCAATCAAACCTCAATTAGTGGTTTTCTAGATGTTAAACTTCAAGATGGAGATGACGTAGGAAATTCTTATTATTATGATGCTGCAACTACACTGAAAAATTTTGACCATATTAAGATTGGTAAAATAGCTGGAGAAAGAGCTAAGATGATGCTTGGTTCGAAGAAAATAACTACCGCAACTTTGCCTATCTTACTTGATCCTGAGAGTACTTATGGAACAATTGCTCCTATACTCGCAAATGGTATTAATGCACTCAGTGTATTTAATAAAACAGCGTTTTTTGTTGATAAAATCGGTGATAAGATAGCTTCAGATAAACTAAGCGTTATCGATGATCCTTTTTATCCTGGTGGTACTGATTCCGCTTCATTTGATGATGAAGGAGTAATTCCACAAAAATTATCCCTAATAAAGGAAGGGATTCTACAAACATATATTACAGATTCTTACACAGCTCCACTTGTAAACTTGGAAAATACAGGACACGCATCTAGAGGTTCTTTTGCTGCTAGACCAAGTCCTGCTCCATATTCACTTCAAATAGGGAATGGAAATACTTCAAAAGATGCAATGTTAGAAGACATGAAGGAGGGTATATTATTGTTATCATCTTCTCTCAATCCTATTGGAAGGAATCCTCAAATATCTACTCAAATAAATCAAGGATTTTTTGTAAAGAATGGAGAAATTGTACATCCAATAAAAAACGCTGTCATTGGAAGTACTGTTTATGATGTTTATGATAAAATAAATGTTGTTAGTAAAGAAATAGAAAATAGAAGTGGTCATATTGCTCCATGGATGGAATTATTACCACTACAAGTAAGTGGTGGAAAATAATAACTCTCTTTTATTTTTTTAAATCTCAAGATTATATCTAACCATTTATTATATCAAAAAATTTATTTCTTAGCTAGCTATCTTTCTTCTAATGGTAACAATTAGTTTATCTTTTCTAGCAACTGCTCTTTCCATTCTAGTTAATCTATTACTTTTACTACTCAAACTAATTGTGGGAATCATTTTTAACTCTATTAGTTTAATTGCTGATGGATTTGATTCAGTTCTGGATTTAGTTACAGCGACCTTCGCAGGTGTAGGTGA
>JAEOTG010000216.1 GCA_016839985.1 Candidatus Heimdallarchaeota archaeon
AGTTGCAGTGCACCATTGAAAAGGAAAAAAGAAGATTCTTAGCTGGATATTTTCCTTAATACAATATAAATTACTCTTTCTATGAAAGAAGAAAGTGGCATGAAATGTTTAGTAAGAACATAGATACTTCATTTTTAGTTATTTTTGATTTTGATGGTGTACTTTCTGATTCTAAAGAAGCTTATGCAAACCAAATGATTGAAACTCTTGAATCTTTCTCAGTGAATAATGTTTCAATAGAGGATGTTAAAGCAAGATCTGGAAATAATGATCAAAGGTCAGATTTTATTGATTTTCTTCAAACAGATAATCCAGATATTGTAAATTCAGCTATGAATAAGTATGTAGAACTAACAGAGAAATATTCTTATCTCAGAGAACTCTTTCCTGATGTTATTGATGTATTGGAGATACTTCAAGAAAATAATTATCTCGGTATGGTTTCAAGAAAATCACAGGAAAGGCTGGAATATTGGTTAAGACACTTCAAAATTACACACTTTTTTGATATACCAATAGGAACTTTAGAGAATACTAAAACCAATGCAATAAAACGAATAATGGAGAAAATAAATATACCAAAAAGTCGAACTCTAATGGTTGGAGATGCAGAATTTGATATAATTAGCGCAAAAGGAGCTGGAGTATATTCTGTTTTAGCTCTATATGATGTAGTTGAACCTGAGAAAGTCCTTAAATCAGAACCTGACTATTGCATAAACAATTTAAGCGAAATTTTTAATGTTATAGAAGAGATAAAACAAAAAAATATACAGATTTAATTTCTCTCCACAAATTTATATAGAATTAATAATCCAATCAAGTATGAAAGTTGGTTTTCTACAATTTCAACCAATTCTCTGTGATGTTGAAGAAAACATAAATAGAATCTCAAAATTAGCTAAATCAGCTCAGAAGTTTGATTTACTAGTAATTCCTGAATTAGCTAATTCTGGTTATGTATTTGTTGATAAAAAGGAACTTGAACAAACAGCTGAAGAGGTTCCTACTGGGTACTTTGTAAACAAACTTGTTGAAATAGCATCAGAGAAAGATGGATATATTGTCTGTGGAGTGTGTGAAAAGAAAGGAGAGTTTTTTTTCAATTCTTCTGTGTTAGTAGGACCAGAAGGATATGTGGCTAAATATAGAAAAATTCATCTTTTTGATAGAGAAAAATTATTTTTTGAACCAGGTGATGGTCCATTTACATTATACAATGTTAGAGGTTCAAAAGTAGGTTTACTAATATGCTGGGATTGGATTTTTCCAGAAGCAACAAGAAGCCTTGCAATTCAAGGAATGGATATTCTAGCTCATTCCACAAATTTAGTTTTATCATACTGTCAAACCGCTATGATTACTAGATCTATAGAAAATCAGATTTTTACTATAACATCTAATAGAATTGGAATAGAAACAAATGGAGAAATTTCTCTTCATTTTAAAGGTCATAGTCAAGTTACAACCCCAGATTCTGAAAGGATTGCACAAGCAAGTACTGATATATACGAAATTCAAATTGTAGAAATTGACTTAAAGAAAGCAAGAGATAAATTCCTAAGTGAAAGAAATCATATATTCAAAGATAGAAGACCAGAAATGTATAATTTATTAACAGAAAAAAAAGAGTTTTAAGCTTGAAAAAATATTAAGTGGTAACACAATGAAATCTACTCAATCTCAAAAAAAACCTGGGAAGTATATCCCACATAAAGCAGCTGCTGAGTTCCAACCAACAATGGATTGGTCAAAAAAAGAAGCAGAACAGTTTTATCATGATAGAATTTTCACTTTTGAGGTTGATGTTGTGTATTATTCTGATTGTACTAATGGTATGAAGAAACTTCCTCCCGAAAGTATAGATATGATTGTTGCTGATCCACCTTTTGGGTTGAATTTCAATGAAATGGAAGTTCTATATAATAGAGATAGTGATTTTGTCGCAGAAGGTTATACTGATGTAGAAATTGATAATTATGCTGATTTTACTGAAAGCTGGATCAAAGAACTTCCTCGAATAATGAAAGAAGATGCTGGAGTATGGATTTTTAGTGGATGGACTAACTTAGTTGATATACTTAACTCATTAAGAGCTAACAAACTCACACTAATAAATCACATAATCTGGAAATATCAATTTGGTGTTTTTACAAGAAGAAAATTTGTTACAAGTCATTATCATTTACTCTTTGCAGTAAAAGATGAGAAAAATTATTTCTTTAATAAAATAGAACATTATCCACTTGATGTTTGGGAAATCAATCGAGATTATGAAAGGGGAACCAAAAAAAATGCTACTAAACTACCAACCGAAGTAGTTCAAAGATGTATAGATTTTGGAAGTAAACCAGGAGATGTAATTCTCGATCCATTTCTTGGAAACGGAACTACAAGCTCTGTAGCTAAAGGTAATTATCGTCACTTTCTAGGTTATGAAATTAATCAAGAGCTAGAAGAGATTATATCAAATAATATTAACCAAACAAAACTAGGACAAGATTATCGTCCCTACAGCGAAAAACCTGATGAAATTGTAAAAGAAGCTAGAAAAAAATTTGGTAAATAATTTGTTACATTTTACAGGCGCATGATCAGTTTTCCTAATTGAATAAAAATATGATGAAGAATACGAGTTGTACAGTTCCAGTATAATAATGTGATGTTTACCTCATAGTATGAATTGACAATTCAATATTTATGGAGAAAAAAATAAAATAGAAATTGTGCTAGCTTGATTTCATATAAAGAAGTCGATTCTTAATTTACTCGTCCTCTTCTAGTTTAAAGCTGACTTTAACTCTTGCTCTATAAGATTTGATCATACCATCTTCAAGTCTAACATCTAATTTTATAACTTCTACTACTCTTAGATCTCTTATTGATTTAGAAGCTTTAGCAACAATTCCTTGAACAGCTTCTTCCCAGCTATTTGGAGAACTTCCTACTAGCTCAATTAATTTATAGGTTTTTTCATCTTCCATTTAACTAACCTCA
>JAEOTG010000031.1 GCA_016839985.1 Candidatus Heimdallarchaeota archaeon
AGTAATAATTAAAAAAGTTCAGGTTATTTTGAAAATAATGATAGAACTTCATTGATATGCTCTTCCAAAGAATGTCAGGTAGTTCAAAAAGTAACCAGGATAAATTATCATGAATAAAGAAACAAAGCAAATGGAGAAATGGAGTGGGGAATTTGGGAAAGAATATACTATTCGAAACGCCCTTACACTTGATGAAATGGAAGCTCTCTATCAGAGAAATTATGCTGTGTCTAGAACTGAAATGAATTTAAATTTCATTGGAGATTTTGACCGATCTATTCGTATACTTGAAGTTGGATCAAATATTGGAAATCAGTTGCTTTGTTTACAAAAAATGGGTTTTTCAAGGCTTTATGGCATTGAATTGCAGGAATATGCAGTTGAATTTACAAAATCACGAACAAAACGGATTAATATCATAGAAGGAACTGCATTTGACATTCCATTCAAAGATAGCTATTTTGATCTTGTCTTTACTTCTGGAGTCCTTATTCACATCGCTCCAGCGGATCTTGAAGTAGTTATGAGAGAGATTTATAGGAGTACAAAAAAAAGGATTTGGGGATTTGAATATTTTTCAGAGATTTGTACAGAAATCCCCTACCGAGGATCTACTGACTTATTATGGAAAAACAACTTTAGTAAGATATATTTAGATACTTTCAGTGATTTAAGGCTAGTTAAAGAAGAAAAATACAAATATCTTGAAAATGAGAATATTGATTCAATGTATCTCCTTGAGAAGATGTAAAATTTCTCCTAACTAATAAGAGAAGAAATGAAATATGAAAACAGGTGTAATAATTCAAGCAAGGTCTATGTCAACAAGATTTCCCCAGAAAATCCTTAAACCTTTACCATACGACTCCTCACTGACAGTGTTGGATCAAGTAATTAGAAGAGTGAAGTTAACAAGGACTGTTGATGAAATAATTATAGCTACTACTTCAAATCCTGAGGATGATGAAATAGCTCATATAGCCAAAAGAAACGAAGTTAAGGTGTTTCGTGGATCAGAACATGATGTTTTAGATCGCTATTACAATACAGCTATCTCAAGAGAGCTGGATATAGTTGTAAGACTTACTAGTGACTGTCCATGTATCGATTGGAATATTATTGATAAAATTGTTAATGAATTCAAAACAGGGAAATATGATTATCTGTCAAACACTCTCAAACGAACTTTTCCACATGGGCTTGATGTGGAAGTTTTTAGTTTTAAAGCACTTAAAAATGCTTTTGAGAACGCCAAAGGACAAGAATTCCGCGAACATGTCTCTTCATATATTTATACAACAAATAAATTCAAAACTGGAAATTTCGAAGCCTCATCTACGTGTTTTGCTCCAGAAATTAGAATTACTTTGGACACGCTTGAAGATTATACATTAATTTGTGCTGTATATGATTTTCTCTATGAGAACAATCCAAAGTTTTCTTGTTATGATATTGTTAAACTTTTCAAGGAAAAAAAATGGTTATTTTTACTAAACAAAAATGTTATTCACAAGAAAATATTTCAAACTCTGGACGAGGAACTTAAAGAAGCGACTAGGCTTTTAGAATTGAACGATTTAAAGAAAGCAGCGAATTTAATAACAATGGGCTTTTCGAAATCTAATATGAACAAGAAGAAGTCTTAATTCATTTGTAGATCAGTTAGAAGCTATTTATTAGGAAATAGTACTAGCAAACTTTCATTTTTCCGTATGGATAGAACTTACTTCTAAGTGTGCAGCTTTATGTGGATAGAGTCACGTTTTTTGAGACCATAACTAATTACACCTTAATGGTATCAAATCAGAAGTAATTAAATTGACTTATAACTAAGCTACAGGTAAGCATTTAGAAGAGCCGAGGAATCAAATTTAATCAGAAATATTTGATGTGTTTAAAATTCACTATTTTCTTCTCCAAATGAAGATAAATAAAACGAATAATTAGACTAGGAGGAAAATTCAATTGAAAAGAAAAGTACTACTGATAATTCACGATGTTTACCAAGAAGCCAATGATTTCCCTTTGGGCCCCGCATATTTAGCAGCAGTACTGAGAAATGAGGGCGTAGATGTTAAAATTTATTGTCAAGATGTCTTTCATTATTCGAATGAACATCTAGCAAATTTGTTGCAATCAAACCACTTCAATTTAATTGGTTTGGGATTTCTATCTGCAAGATTCAAAGAAACAGTTGAACCTCTATGTAAAGTCATTAATCAAAACAAAAAAGACGCTTGGTTCGTTTTGGGGGGACATGGAGCATCAGCACTCCCCAAGTATATGTTAAAAAAAACAAAAGCTGATGTTATTGCTATAGGAGAAGCAGAGGAGACCATTGTAGATTTAATACAATATAAAACCAGCAAAGGAGATCTTGCTGATATCAAAGGGATTGCATATCGAGATGGGGAAGATGTATATGTTAATGAAAGGCGAAAACCCATTACTGATTTGGATTCAATACCTTTCCCTGCATGGGATCTCTTTCCAATGGAAAAATATACAACTTGCACAGTATATCCTGGCCAAGATATATCTGAAAAGAGCTTGGCGATGGTAACAACAAGAGGTTGTGTAGGTCGTTGTTCTTTCTGTTATAGGATGGAAAAACAATTCCGTAAGCGGAGTATGGATAATATCATTGAAGAAATAAAATTTCTAAGAAAAAAATATGATATCAGATATAACGTGATACTAGATGAGTTAACCTTCTTCACAAAAGATAGGGTTTTCGAATTTGAGGAAGCTCTAGAGAAAAATGAATTGAAAATCAAGTATTTGTGTGATGTTCGGGCAAATTTCATTGATAAGGAGATTGTAGAATCTCTCAAAAGAAGTGGCTGTCAAATGGTGAATATAGGATTCGAATCTATGGACCAAGAGGTCTTAGATAGAATGAAGAAGCGTACCACGGTTCAGGATAACATTAACGCAGCAGAAATCTGCAATGAGGTTGGTATGATGATGGGATTAAACATCATGTGGGCTAATCCCTCTGATACAGCGGAATCACTTTGGAAATTAGTTGATTTCCTTA
>JAEOTG010000217.1 GCA_016839985.1 Candidatus Heimdallarchaeota archaeon
ACTATGAGTTCGTGGTAAAGATGAACGTTCAGAGTTTTCTGCTACAGTTAGATTATAGTATGGCCAATCATATAAAGTTGTGTTTCTTTCATTAGCGAATGTAGGTAATGGATTTGCTGGTCCATATGTTGTAAAATTACCATTAACAAGAGTTCCATCTTCATAAATTATTTGCCAAAAACCAACAGAACCTACAACCAGTGTAAAATCAACTAAGTGGACAGGAATTATTAAATCAGAACCAACAAAGAGTTCAGGGAACAAACGAGTAGTTAAGGGTGGATCTAAATCGTCTACAATTCTATCATAGATATCTTGAGTTTTATTATCAAAAGTACCAACGTTAGCAGCTGTTATGTCCATCCATTCTAATCCACTTGCTTCATTTATAGCAAAACTATAATTACCTCCATTTCCTTGAACTTTAATTTCTTCAAAGAAGTCGGAGAAACTAGGAGCATTTCTGATTGATTGTATTCCATGGAGAGCTATAATAATATCGACAAGACTATCATCGTTTTGATCTAAAACATACACAAATGTACGAATTCTGAATGGATCCTCATACACACTGGGGACTACGATTTGACGGTGTTTTGGGTAATGTCTTATACCGTTAAATTCCCAATCAATGATATCAGTAAGTCCTGCTTGTAGATTAGGTGTAATAAAAAACATTGGTACCATTAGTGATAAAACTAGAATCGAACACATTATTTTGGATGTTCTCAATATCTTTCCTCCAAATCAACTCTCTACAACAAAGGTTTAAATGACATTTATAAAGATTATTGAATTAAGTAGATTTAGTATTAGATTCTGTTTCATCATAACTCTTAAATCGTTTAAAAAAACTCTCGAACAAGAGATCCATGTCTTGGCTTGAAAATAGAAAACGAACACATTCCGCTAGAAAGATATTGAGGATTATCTTTCCATATATTTCTAAAAGGAAGATGTTTTTTGTTTTTGTCAGTATTGTTTCTTTTCTTGCCGCAGGAATAGGATTAGCCACTCCTCTGCTAATAAGAGAAGCTATTAACACTGCGATTCCGCAAGGAAAAATTAGATTAGTCTGGATAATTGGTGGTAGTATTTTTGTAGCAGCATTAATAGGAGGAATAATGGTATTTCTCTCTAGATTTTATGCATCAGTTTTTGCACAGAGAGTTATACTTGAATTAAGAAATGATATCTACGAAATTCTACAACAGCTAAGTCTTGATTTCTTTGATGATGAGAATACAGGACAAATCATGACGCGAGTAACAACAGATCTTAATGCTATACAATCATTTGTAAGCTTTACGATTCGCTTAATCATGAATGGAATAATAATGTTTGTTGGAGCCTATATTGCAATGTTAGTTATGAGTTGGAAACTAGGTTTGATTCTCGTTGCACTATTTCCAGGTTTTATTTGGCTGATTTATTGGTTTAGCACAAATGTGAGACCTTTATTTTATCAAGCAAGAAGACAGTTCGGAGATGTAACATCAATCCTTCAAGAAAACGTAACAGGCGCACATGTTGTTAGAGGATTTGCACAAGAAGAAAATGAGATAATTAAGTTTGATGAATCTAATACAAAATATAGAGATTTAAGAATCAAAACACAAGTTTATCGTGCTATTTACTTCTCAATTATGACTTTGTTAATTGGAGTAGGAACTACTTTGGTACTTGTTGTAGGAGGGATAGCAACAATTAATAATCAAATGGAATTAGGAGATTTTATCGCTTTTATTGCATACTTAGCATTATTACCAGGACCAACTAGGCAGCTTACATGGTTAGTGGGAATAATTCAAAGAGCTCTTGCTAGTGGAGATCGTATAATAGAATTAATTGGAGCAAAAAAAGAGGTTCAGGAAGATCCTAGTGCAATTGATCCTCCAAGATTTAAAGGAAAACTATCATATGAAAAAGTATCATTTGAGTATGAAGAAGGAAGACCTATTTTATCAGATTTGAGTATAACTATACCATCAAGTCAAAAAGTTGTTATTCTAGGAGGTACAGGGAGTGGAAAAAGTAGTTTTGTAAACTTAATTTCACGTTTTTACGATCCTAACAAGGGGACTATTAAGATAGATGAAATTGATATTAGAAAATATAAATTAAAGAAAATGAGAAAGCAAATAGGTTTGGTTCTACAGGAAACTTATTTGTTTAATGCAACTATTAAGGAGAACATAACTTTCGGAAAACCAGATGCAAACGACGAAGAAATTATCAAAGCTGCAAAAACTGCAAAAATTCACGATTTTATAGTTAGCTTACCTGATGAATATGAAACGAGAGTGGGAGATAGAGGTATCACTTTATCTGGAGGTCAGAAACAGCGTATTTCAATAGCTAGAACATTACTAACTAATCCTTCAATCTTGATTTTTGACGACTCAACTGCTTCAGTTGATGCTGAAACAGAAGCGCATATACAAGAAGCGTTGGATATCTTAAGCAAGGGAAGAACAACAATAATTATTTCACAAAGAATATCTTCAGTTCATTATGCTGATAGAATTCTTGTTTTCGAGGAAGGTAAGATAATTCAAGATGGTAATCATGATGACCTAATTAATGCAACTGGTCTTTACAAAGAAATATACACAACTCTTGCTGAAAGTATGCAAACAGTGAGTGATACTTTAGATGCAAAAAAAGCAGTATTGGGGAATGATTAATGGGTTGGTTACTTCATTACATGGCAAGGGAAGAAGAAGAGCGTGAAAAGAAATATTCTGATTGGGTGCTTTTTAAAAGAGTTTTTCGTATGTTTGCTTATTATAAAGCAGAAGCTGCAGCAGTAGCAGCAGTTGTTTTAGTAGCCTCACTTTTTTCTTCCTTAATACCTATTCTCATGCAAAGAACAATAGATTATTTTATACAACCTGGAACAAAGGATTTTGTAAATGAATTAATAATTATGGGAGGATTATATCTTCTCTTTATCGTTCTAAATTTTGTGCTCATTTTAACCAGAACTATCTTCTTCGCAAAGCTGGGACAAAAAATGATTTACAGAATAAGGAATGATGTTTTTACTAAATTACAATATCTTTCATTTGACTATTTCACAGAAACTGAATCAGGTAGAACAATTTCAAAAGTTACAAATGATGTAGATGCTCTTGGAGAACTTTTAACTACTGGAATAATTGATATATTTGCTGATTTCTTCGGATTAATTTGGATTTTGGTGATAATGTTTCTTTATGATATTCAAATGACACTTTTGACATTTACAGTAATACCAATTCTCCTTATTATTGCAATTCTCTTTCAAAAAAGAGTTAGAGCTGCTTATCGAAGAACAAGGGTAGCTATAGCACAAGTTACTGCTAACTTACAAGAAACAATTTCAGGTGTTAGAGTGACAAAAGCATTGTCTAGAGAAGAGGAAAACATTGAAAGGTTTAAGGATTTGAATAAAGAGAATTTTGCAGCTAATGTTCAAGCAGCAGGAGTTTCCTCTCTTTTTATGCCGATTATACAAATTATAGCAGCTTTGGGAAGTACAATAGTTATTATTTTTGGAGGATATGCAGTGATTTCTCTTGGTACTATAACTTACGGAGAGCTTTACGCATTTTTAGAATATTCAAATAGATTCTTTATGCCTGTGATAAGTTTATTTACATTTTATACTATCATTCAATCAGGCTTTGCAGCAGCAGAAAGAATCTTTGAAATAATAGACGAGGAACCAAGTGTCAAAAGTCAACCTAATCCAG
>JAEOTG010000007.1 GCA_016839985.1 Candidatus Heimdallarchaeota archaeon
AGAAAAGAATAATCAGGATAAACAAGCATAGCTATGGTTGTACCAACAATGAAGATTACTATAGCAATGAAAGAGGATATAATACAAATTTTCAGTGTTTTTTCTCTATTCTCAAGATACACAAAGAAGTTTTTAATCAATGATTTTTAAGAATTTGGTAATTCAAAGTGTTTTTTAATCCAGAGATGATATCTTGCTTACCCCATGAATAAGACTATCTCTTTGAAAAGAATCAGTGATTTTCAAAATAAAGTGTTTGATTGGTGGTCCACAAATAGCAGAGAATTTCCATGGAGAGAAACTACCAATCCTTATTATATCATGGTTTCTGAAATTATGCTACAACAGACACAAACTTCCAGAGTTAAGAAGAAATACTTTGAATTCATAAAAAAATATCCTTCTCTCGAAGAACTAGCGAAAGCTAAAAAAACTGATTTATTAACAACATGGTCAGGTTTAGGTTATAATCGAAGAGCTATATGGTTACAGGAAGCTGCTAAACACATAATAGAAAAGAAAGCTTTTCCTCAATCAGTTGAGAAACTTCAAGAATTAAAAGGAATTGGAAAATATACAGCTAGATCCATACTGATATTTGCTTTTAATGCTGACCTAGCTACAGTTGACACAAATATACGTAGGATTTTAATTGCTGAAGGATTTGCATCAGAAGAAACAAATGAAAAAGAGTTATTTGAGATTGCAGAAAAAATAGCTCCAAAAGGTAAAGCGAGAGACTGGACTAATGCTTTGATGGATTATGGAGCAATAAAACTAACAGCTAGTAAAACTGGTATAAAACCTATTTCTAAACAAGGAAAGTTTATGGAGTCTGATAGGCAATATAGAGGTAAAATATTGAAGATTTTGGTACATAAGAAAAAAATCACTCTAAAGAATCTACAAAAAGAGCTGAATATTTCTGAAAAGAGACTAGATAAGATTCTCCAAAAAATGATTAAAGATAGTCTTGTAATCAATAAAGGTAACCAATATTTTATTGATGAGTAATTTTAGTGCTCTTGGCAAAAACATTTATTTTTAGTCTGTTATATTGAATATGAGATGAGAGCATTATATTTAGGTAGATTTAATCCCCCCCATAAGGGACATATTCACGCAATTGAGTATATTTTCAACCAACCAGATATTGATGAATTGATAATTCTAATAGGTAGCGGAGAGAAGGGGTATTCGACAAAAAATCCATTTACAGGCGGAGAGAGATTTGAAATGCTAACAGCACTTGTCAGAAAGAGCTTTGATTTGAAAAAAATTTTCATTTCAGCTATACCAGACATAAATAGAAATACTATCTGGCCTGCTAATGTTGTTGATCTTGTACCATCTTTCGAAGTTGTATTTACCAATAATCCACTAGTTCAACAGCTATTTTCTAAGCTAGTGAATAAAGAAGTAAGGGAGATTCCACTTACCAATCGTTCAGAGTATAGTGGCAAAAAGATAAGAGAAATGATGATTAAAGGAAAAAAATGGGAAGAAAATATACCTGAAGAAGTTGTGGAACTTATTGTTAAATATCAAGGTATTGAGAGAATTCGATCCGTTAGTCAATCAGATGAAGTAGAAGAAATTGAACATAACAAAATATAGAAAAAGAAAAAGAAGAAGAGTTTCTTCAAAACCTTTTAATTCTCAGACTTCTTTGATTCTACTTATTTCTTGTTTTAACTCACCATTATTTAGGATTAATGCAACAGCTACTATAATACTGAATAGACCCCCAACGCTACTTAAGAAAATAGATAATGGGGAAATGGGAACAAATGCAAGAGTATTGAAATATGAAACACTCATGAAAATATAAGATATCGATAATAATATTCCGACGAACAAGAAACTTATATTTAGTTTCTTGAGGTATTCATGTTTTATTATTTTTCTAAATAGTTTCCAGGAGAAATAGTAAAAAGGAAATGTTGTTAACCCATGCAATATTGAAAGAACACCTAGCACTATAGATAACCAACTAGCTGTGGGTAGATAAAATACTAGAATGCTTGCTATTGTTGCCAAAAGCACAGTAAAAATCAAAACACTAGCAGTAATGGATATAATGGAAATTTCTGAAGAATCAACCAAATCTTTACGAGATTTTAGATTTTGCATTCCTAGAATATAGAAAATGAGGAATGCTATAAGTAATATAGCGCTAATTACTAATAATGTCTGGATCTCTTGTAAAAGAAGCTTCAATGAGTATTCTCCATAGAATAGGATATATAAGAAAATCATGCTAAATATGGCTGATATAACTACGCTCCCAAGATATATGAAACCTGAAATTACAAATGAATTTCTTTGAAGTTTAGTTTCTGAGTACATGTAGTAAAAAAAAAGAAGTTAATTTTAAACTTTTATAGATTTTACACAAATTACTTAATGAGTTAATAATGTTCAAACGTTTGTTCAACTAAATTTAGAGCATAGTTTTTTAATACGCAAAGCTCTCTTTTCGTCTATGAATATTGATGAAGCAATTAAAAATAGA
>JAEOTG010000218.1 GCA_016839985.1 Candidatus Heimdallarchaeota archaeon
AACACAGATCCAATAATTGATGGATATTTAGATAGTTATTCAGATGAATGGGAAAATGCAACAATCTTAACTGCTAACTATGGATTTCCAGTTACACCAATAACTGTACGTGTGCAAGCAAATGAGACTTATTTATTCATGGGTTTCAGTTTTACTATTCCAGAATATTCTCCAATAAATACTACTATACCTGTTTGTGACAGCTATAATAATCAATCTCATACATGGTTCACAATAGTATTTGATAATAATTTTGACCAAAGAATTGGTAATGAATTGTCTCCAGGAGATGCAATTACTGTAAATTATCGAGCTGAAGGAGCTTATGATTGTTTCGTTAATGGAACAGCTCCTGAATCTTTTGTAATGGATGTAAATGCGACTGGTTTTGATGATGCAATTGGATTTCTGACTCAAAAAGAAGATGATTTTCATAATTATGAAATATCAATAGAAGTTGCAAAAAAATTGAATTCTGGTGATGAAAATGGATATGATGTAAGAGTACATGAAAGTGATAAATTAAAGTTCCTGCTGTTGGCTTATGAAAATGAAACGGCAGTATACAATTACACTACTTTGACTAATCATATTACTGCATGGAATACTATTAGTTTAGAAACACAATACACTTACTTCTCTTATGTTGAAACCTATGAAGAATTAGATGTTCTTCTATATGTCTCAGATTCATCAAATACAGCAATTCAAAACCTGACAAGTATTATGCACTTTTTATATCAATATGGTATGAACACAACCACTGTTGACGGAAGTATTTATGAGTTTACACCTCCAAGTCTTGATTTAGTAAACCTTGTAATATTGATAGGTTCTTTGACCGAATTATCTGAAGATGAAATAGAAGCCCTTAGATATTTTGCAGCTACAGGTGGAAGCCTATTGATATTAGCTGATGGAACTGATTCTGAAAGTAAAATTAATGATTTATTATCCTATTTTGATATGGAAATCTATAATTCCACTGTTATCTCAAAGAATATTGCAGTTAATTCTTCTATTACAGTAACTGGAAACGATATCATAGATTTGCCTTATCTAAGCTCTTCTACACCATTAACTGACCAATCAATAAACGAAGTTGTTTATTATGGATCTGCTATTAATTTTACTGATGAGATTGGTGAAAAAACAATCCAATTTCAAGAAGGAGACTTATATTCTACAATAAATGTGACAGGTGATTATTACATAGATTTGGACAAAAATGGCGAGTTTAATTCTTCAATCGATCTTTCTATTAATGATTCAGCAATATTGCAGGCAGCAGTAGAATTACAGAGAGGAGGTAAAGTAATAGTGACAGCATCTGCTGAATTGTTTAATCAGACTGCTTTCGCTCAAAAAGACAATAAGTATTTCTTCCTCCGAGAAATTCAATGGTTATTAAACTTTCAAAATAGAATAAATATTGAAAGTTATGAAGTGCTTGAAACAGAAATAGTAGAAGGCGAGGAAATTCATGTCACTGTTACAATCAAAGGAGATAATGACACTGTTCTTGATGATGTTCATGTATGGGTTACTCTTCAAACATTCAAGACAGATATAAACTCATCCGATTTATCAATATTGGGAGATGGCATTAGCTACAATGGGTCTATAGATACTGATATTGCCCCAGTTTCTTTTGTTGATGTAACAATTAGAATGCATAAAAGAGGATACGGATACAATGAAACTGCACTATATCAAGTTTTCATTGATCCAATTCAAAGAGGTTCTATTAAAATTGATATAATCGCATTAATCATATTCGTTTGTTCTATTGGACTAGCAGGTATTGGAGCTTTTGCAGTTAAGAAATACAAGTTCGAAAGCGATAGCGAGTAAGCTATGCTTTCTATTTCATTATTTTTCAAAGTTTTGAATAAATCTTATTATAGTGATATCTCATAATAAATTTAAGTGTGAATATTAGATGATCAACTTAGCTATCTTTTCAGATGTTCATTCTAATCTAGAAGCATTAAATGTAGTAGTTGATTATATTAAAGATATTTCACCTGACATCATAATATTTCTTGGTGATATCGTAGGGTATGGTCCTAATCCCAAAGAATGTATTAAGATTGTTGAAGATATAGCTCAAATACATGTTGTAGGAAATCATGATTATGCAATTTTCACTAATAATTTTATGTATTTCAATCCTTTACCAAAGATTTCATTATCGTGGACAAAGCAGCTACTTACAGATAGAGAAATCCAAATTCTTGGATCACATCCATTTTTCTCAATTTTTCCATTGTTTGTCACTGAAGGAAATGCTATGTTTGTTCATGGATCTCCAAGAAAACCTCTTAGAGACTATGTTTCCCCTAATCTTCCATCCTGGTCTTATAATATGTTCTTCGAAATAACAAGGGAATTTACAGAAATTGATTTTCTTTTTCTAGGACATACACACAAACCTCTTCACATAATTAATGAGGAAAAGCACCTTCTCAATCCAGGTTCAGTTGGACAACCAAGAGATAAGAATCCTAAAGCTTCTTTTATGACCTTCCAGATTAAGGAAAAAACAAAAGAGTTTGAATTCGAACACGTCCGATTAGATTATGATGTTGAAACAACTTGTAAAAAAATGGAAGAACTTCAGTTTCATCCATTCCTTATTAGTAGACTCAGAAGAGGAATTTAATCATAAAAACTAAATATTTGTTTCATCTTCATTCTGCGTTTCTTCGATTTTTTCTTCTTCTTTCTTCTTATCTTTTTTTTGTTTATAATCCTTCAAAAATATCGAAGTTATTGCTGCTGTAATTAATGTGAGACCTGTTCCTACAAGTGTTTGATAAATAATAGAAGCTCCAGTTACTGCAGGATCTATAAGAAGTCCCTCCATTAAAGATTGCGTTGTAATTGTTCCTACTCCTAATCCTGCGGGAGTAACAATCCCTGCTAGGAGTGTTATTGAAGTTATTGAAGCAGAATCAACTAAAGAAAGGGTTTCTCCAAAAGCTAATAGAGTAAATTTAAGAGAATAAAACTCCAAAATCCATCTTGCAATAGTTGTAGTAACTACATAAGCTGAAATAATTCTTTGCTTATATAGATTTTTTAGTGATGAGTAATAATTTAGCATAGCGGGATGAAAGGTATTCTCAAGCCAAAGTTCTCCTTTTGAAGAAAATCTCCCAGTAATGCTTTTCAGGAATTTGTAAAAAATTTCTCCAACAGGAGGAAAGAATAAGATAATAGATAAAATGATAGTTCCAGCAAGTGCCGAATAAAAAATAACTTTAGTTACTGTTTCAATTGTTGCACCTCTGTTTGGATCAATCAACTCAAAATTTTGAATTATAGTAGGTATTGTCTTTCCTAAAGCCACTATAAAGAATATCAAAACAATTAAGAGATCTAGTATTCGAAAGAGGACAATTGCTGCAAGAGAAGAAGTTCTTGGAATTGAAACTGATCTTTTATTAATCTCAACACTGACAATTTCACCGGATTTTAAAGGTCCTAAAGTACTAAATCCATATCCCACAAAAAAAGGGATAAGGAAATTCTTGAAAGAAAGACCTTTAGAAGTTGGTTTAACAAGGACATAGAATCGAAATGCTTTGATGAAGAGACTAATAATCATGAATGCTAACGCTAGTAAAAGAAATCCAAAGGCAGATTGAAGAAATAAACCAAAAACTTCACTTAAAGGATTTTGCTTAGCTAAATGTATAAAAAAATATGCAAGTGTTCCAAGCATAATTAAAATTACAAGTATTCTGAAGAAGTACTTTCGAAAAAAAGGTTTTACATTCATTCGTTTGTACCTTCAAATTCTATAAAAATAGATTTTGTTCTTAACAATCTAGAAGGAGGAAGAAAGGAAAGAAATTAAGTTGCGATGTTTTAGTTACCCAGTTTCGACTCCGCCTTCTGGGAACCATTCGTAAGTACATTCACGACATACTTGTTTCTTTCTATAAACTGGTTGATGACCAAAATAAGCAATTGGTTTAGACTTATCCTCAACTTCTTTTAGATTTTTACTGTGACATTTAGGGCATTCTTTAGCCATTTCTAATTTTCACCTTTAGAATTGTTTCTTGCTTCTTTCTTATAGCACAACCTATAAAAAATTTGTGTAAGTTTCCATACGCTGTTTAAAGATTTCTTTGAAATATTAAAGAGTATTTTGGAATAAATCCTTAATTATAAGTTTTATGTCGGAATATTGAAAAAAATTAAACCTCTAAAACTCTCTAGATAGTTCTAGACTTACTTAAGATAGCATTGCAATATCATAATCTACGTAAGATTTTTTTTATCAAAATGCAGTAAATACTCAATATAAGAATTATTTAAAATATGAAACACGTAATCACATTTATGCAAACCATTGGAGATTTTTATGATGCATATATCAAGAACAAGGAAGATTTTCCTGACGTTGAATATTTTTACAATGATGTTCCTCAAACATATAGTGAAGCTGTAGAATTAACACTTTCAATGCCTGAGCTTAAAATAGATCTAAATAAATTACAAGAAGCTAAAGAAGTTCTTCTTGATTATCATAAAAAACTAGGATTGCTAACACCCAAAGTAAAGGAACATATTTTAAACCTGGAAAAAGGAGTAGTTATTGCAGGGCAACAAGCTACAATTTTTGGTGGTTCGGGAATTATTGGTAATAAGATTGCTGCTCTAGCTAATATCAATGAAGTAAGCATAGAAAAGGGAAAAGAGTTGATTCCTGTTTTTTTGGTTAATACTCATGATGGAATTCAACCAGAAATAACAACAATACATTTACCTAATAATCAATCATCAACAAGTAAACCAATTATCTTACAAGATGTAAAAGATGGAGTAGCGTTGAACACCATTCAAACAAACAATTCAACTTGGTTAAATGAAAATCTAGATATAATAAAAAATATTTTCAATGAATTTAAAACAACTATTGATAAAGATAATCAGAAATTATTCAACGAAAAAGTTGACCATGTACTAACTTTTCTAAGAGAGTCATATAGAGCATCCTTAAATCTGGGCGAATGGATTACATTAATTTGGGGTATTCAAGCAAATATTATCAATAATTGGGGTATAGTATTTTTACCATCATCTGATGAAAAAATTAGAAATTTAACCACAAGCGGTTACGAATTCATTTTAAAAAATAGAAAAGAATACATAGATGGATTTAATTCTGCAACCTCCAAGATTGAAAAAATGAATCTTAGACCTACTACAGCTCCTAAGAAATATGATTACTCTCCTTTCTTTTATGAGTGTCATAATGATGGATATCGCATAAGATTATCTTGCATTGAAAATGAAAATGAATTACATTTTCATGGTTTATGCCCAATAGATGAGGTTGAGTATTCATTTAAAGTAGATAAAAATAATCCTGACTTATCGTCTTACAGTAAACAACTATCTCCAAGGTTAGACACAAATCAAGCAATATTACAAACTTTCTTACCAACTTACATTAGAATATCAGGTCCAGGTGAAATTAATTATAATGCTCAAGTTATTCCTCCTATAAGGAAACTTGGAATTCAATTTCCAATTTATGTAAAGTATACTCGAATGCTATACAATACTCCATGGATAGAAAAGATAGCAAACGAATCAACAATCGAAAAATATTCTCTGTTTACAAAAGATTTCTTCAGCATTCTTGGAAAAATTGCAAAATCACGAAGAAAAAAAGAAAAAGAAGAACTTTTAGATGCAACAATCACACTTACGGATTTTATTAAATCTAGAAAATCTGAAATAGAGAAATTGAGAGAAACTTCAACACATCTTATAGAAAAATACAAATCTTATCACTTCGGAATGTATGATGATAGACATCATTGGCAAGAAGTTAGTTGGCCTTGGTTTGTAATGGCTACAATAACGGGCTTAAACGATTGTTTAGCTTCCTATAAGCGGTATTATTCTGGTGATTTACCCATTGGTGGAATAGGATTCATTAATTCCCGATTATAATTATTCCAGTATTTTTTGATACCAATCAAGATACATATTTGTAACTTTAACAGATTCAAATTGTTTAACTACCTTTTCTCTACCTTTTTTTCCCAATGTTTTAACTTGCACTTCATCCTCAAGTAGTTGTATCATATAGTTTACAAAAGTCTCTTTATTACCTAATTCATAGATAAAGCCATTTTCATTGTGATCTAACACTTCAGGAACACCACCAACATCTGGAGCTATAACAGGTACTTCACATGCCATTGCTTCAGCTAATGTTAAACCAAAGCTTTCCTTAGAACTTGCAGATAGAAGAGCAGATGCACAGTTGTATATAGGAGTCAAAGTATTTCGAACTCCTTGGAAAATTACATGTTCTCGAATGTTTAACTGATTAGCTAATTCTTCACTTTTCTTTCTTTCAGGACCTTCGCCAACCATAATAAGACCAACATCTGGAAATTGTTTGACAACTTCTGCGAAGGATTCAATAATGAAAGGAGTATTCTTAACTGGTCTAAAATTAGACACATGAACAAAATTCTTTTCATGTTTGATTCTGAAGTCGCATATCTGCGTGTCCATTTTTCTATACTTATGAACATCAATTGGATTGTAAAGAACCTCAATATCTCTGTTATTAGCAAATTTTGTGGTTAGTTCATCTTTCATATAGTTTGAAACAGTCGAAAGACCATCAACAGAATTGAAAACATGAGAAATAATGGGATTGTACGCGGGATCAATGCCTAATGTGTGAATGTCTGAACCATGAGCTGTTATAGCTACTGGTACATCTGTTATTTGTTTTGCTAAATATGCAGATACACCAACTGGAATCGCATAATGAATATGTAAAAGATCTAAATCCCATTTGTTAGTTATTTGAGTTAATTTGGATGCTGCGAGAATTGTATAAGGTGCTCCAATATCTCTGAAAAGTGGGTAGGATAAAATATCTACTAAATGAAGTGTAATGTTTGGATGACGGTATGTTCTCAGTAGAAAAGGTGTATCATAGCTTATCAGATGCACATCATGCCCCATTTTAGCTAATTCTATTGCTATTTGGGTTCCAACAATACCAGACCCTCCAACTGTTGGAAAACAATTAATACCTATTTTCATAACACAAACCTCTATATTTATACTCTTAAAAAAATTCTGTATGATAACCTTTTTTGAATAATTATCTAGTAGTTTCAAGATTCTCTAGTCATATAGTCTACTCATGAATTCTTTTTGTTTTTTTACAACATCTCTGCTATTCTTTGCTTGTGAATAGCTTTTAAGATATTCACCATTAATTTTCATAAATTCTTCCCCCCAGCTAACTACACTCAAAATTTCTTTGCTTTGTTTTTTTGCTCCTAGAATATATAATGCAGAAGCAATTGCTTCCAAAGTACTTAGCTTTGAAGGATCTCCATAATTTGTGGGATTAGTCGCAACAAGAAAGGGTAAAGCTCTTCCCTTTCCCCTCTCTAAAGCTTTTCTACCACCTTCGATATCATTCCATGAACAGTCAACTCCAATAACTCCGAATTCCTTTGCGTTTTCTCTGTCTTCTGGAGATAATGCAATGTTTGAGAAAGGGGAAAGTACAACACTATTGGATTTGATTTGTTTAATGTTGATTTCTTTTCCTTTTTTAAACTTCATAACTCGAATTGCGGTACATAATTTTGGATTACAAGTGTGAAAATTACAGATGAAAACAGGAATAAACTGATTTTCCATGTTATTCATTTATAATCACTTTTAAGGTACATTCCCAATTATTAAGAGTGTAATGGCGATCCCGGTGCGACTCGAACGCACGACCATCTGCTTTCTTCATCACTCAAGATATAGGAGGCAGACGCTCTATCCAAACTGAGCTACGGGACCTTGATGGATTATTATTTTCTTATTCTTTTGAATTTTACCTTTTCAAAGATTTTTATTTAATTAAAATAGAGGAAATAAACAATGTCTATGTAGCAAATGGATCATATTCTTCTACTTTCTTCTTTAACTTCTTTATCTGTTCAGAAACTATTTCGATATCTTCCTTTGATTTAAGATCCATAAATAATTCAAGCGCATCTTCGTATGATCTTAATGCTATTTGTAGATTTTCTGGTGATTTTTGTGCAATATTTTCTTTAGCAAGATCTACATGAAGATTTCCAATTCTAGTTTTAAGTTCTTTCTCCTGTTTTCTATCTTTAATCTTAATACTTGCGTCTAGGGCACTTCTTAGGAAGTTTATTTTCTTATTTACATTTTGTTCTTTCTCTACTAAGGTTCTGAAATGCTTTATACTAGTATTGAATTCCTTCTTAGCCCTTGTTGCATTTTGAGTTAGTAAACACTCACCCGCTAGAAGATGAGCTTTTGCTTTTTGTTCAATATCCTTTGTTTTAAGAACCATTACATTAGCAATCTGAGCGCCAAAACTATGAGCTAAATTACCTATTTCGAGAAAAGTTAACGCCCTATTCATCAGATTTTTTTCACTTTTCCAACAATCAGCAGCTCTATATGCAAAATAAATTGCTTCTTCAGGTTCTTCGTTTTTTATTGCTAACGATACCAGATGTTCAAAGGTTCTTGCTGCATCTTTGAATCTTTTAGCGTTATAATTGGCATTTGCTTCTTCTATAAGAACATTCATTTTACCATCGATGTCTGACATTTATCTTCTTGCTATAATGATTTAGCTAATTCTTAATTTTTTTGGAAGTGGTTTATCTTACTAATTCCTTTTCCTTCTTTCATTATATTTGCGGCCATTTGAGTGCTTTCTTCAAGTTAAAAATTCTATATATTCTGCTAGGATTCACCTCTTTCATATGAGCATAATTTACACCAAAGTCATCCAATTTTTTGTTAAATTGCTTTAAACGTTGGATGAATGTTTTATAGTTTTTATTCTCTTTTAAGGTCCAACCTATCTCAGCAACAGCTGCTAATCTAGGGAAAATTTGCCATTCCAACCTTTCTCTATTAGGTACCCACTCACTCCATAATGGAGCTTCAATACCAAGGATTTTTTCGTGGTGCTTTTCATCAAGGTTTTTTGGTATCGGCTCAAAAGAATAAGTTTTTTGCAGAGGTGTTACAATGTAATTATAGTCTAAATACACATGAAATAAATGAGACAATACAATATTTCCACCATTGTAAATGTGATTTAGTATCTTATCTTTCTTCCTCAACCACCATTGAGCGATTACTCCTTTATCTATGCCTTCATACAATATTTCATTCCATCCTATTGCTCTTTTATCTTGAGAGTTTAAGTAATCAACAATTCTTTTTGTGAAATACTTGCGAAGTTCTTTAGCATTTTTTGTTTTTTCACTTTGCATTCTAGATTTACAGTTGATACAGCTCTTCCAGCGTTTTAGAGGAACTTCGTCTCCCCCTATATGGATGATTTCGGATGGAAATAATTCTATTATCTCACTCAATATGTATTCCAAAAATCTAAAGGTTTCTTCTTGACCAACACAGAAGATATCTTTGAAAATGCCAGGTTTTATTGATACATCTGTCTGTTTTTTTTGACAACTTAACTCTGGATATGCTGCAATAGCAGCTCTACAATGACCTGGCATTTCAATTTCTGGAATTACAGTAATGAATCTATCCTGGGCGTATGATACTATCTCCCTTATTTCATCTTGAGTGTAAAATCCTTGATGAGGTTTTCCTCTATATTTTTTACTCCACCATGTTTTGATTTTTGTATCTTTTCTTTTAGATCCAACATCTATTAATTTTGGATATTTCTTTATTTCAATCCTCCACCCTTGATCATCTGTAAGATGCCAATGGAAAATGTTCATCTTCATTAATGCAAGAAGGTCTAAGACGTGCTTGATTGTATCTATATCATGAAAATGTCTGCTTACATCAAGCATGAATCCTCTCCATTTAAATCTAGGATAATCTTCAATTCTTAAACATGGAATTGTTTGAATTTTTTCTTTGGAGTTTTTTTCTCTTCCTAGTTTATCTGATAATAGTTGTCTCAATGTTTGAATTCCATAAAAAATACCTTTTTCTGAAAGTGCTTTAATGAAAATTGTTTCTTTAAACACTTCAAGTATGTAACCCTCATCTTTTAAGTTTTTTAAAGAATCATCAAGAATAAAATTTATGCTATTTGAATTATTAGTGCTATCTACTTCTTTAAGTTCATAACCATTAGATCCCTTTATTAGTTCCAGGAAGTACTTTACTATCTTCTGGAGATTTGATGTTGAATAAACGCTAGTATTTGAATTAAGGTGAAACTCACCTTTTTTGTAATGGATATCTATTGGTAATGGTATCATTTCTCTTTTTGGAATTTCTCCTTAATAGTTATTGAAAGTTTCGTAAAATTACTGTTGAAGTCAGTTTGAGATTTTTCCAAAGACAAAGGTTTTAAAGTATCTTGTTTTTCATGCGAATGATAACATGACTGTTGCTGATTTCTTTCTAGAGATTTGGACTAAAATTCAAAATTGGGATATAACAACAATACTCGGAATAGTGCTTGCAGTACTTGGTTTATTTTTCCTAATAAACGAAATTAGAACTAAAATAAAATATGGCACAACCTCCGAAAATCTAATGTTAGCTTTTATTGCTCTTACTTTCGGACTAGTCTTAGTTTTAATAAATAAATGGCTTCTAGCTATTGCATTAAGTTTCTTTGTTTTAGCTGTTTATCAAACTATACAATTAAGAGAATCACCCGTTTGGAGAGAATTAATGATAGTATCTGTAGTTACTTATTTTGTATTTCTTGTAGGTACTATTGGCGATTATGTTTTCGAAGTAGTAACAGGTGAGAAGAATGAAATCTTCACAGGTTGGGCATATAACCTTATGATTTTTGTATTTATAATAATGGCATTAATCTTCTTTGGAAAGAAGTTTGTACTTGTTAGTCGATTAATGTCCCCACAAATTCTCTATTTAGTACTTTTTGCATTGGTTTATGTTGTTCTTTATCTTGGTACTAATATCCTAAGTAGAACAGCAGGATTAGATGCAGAGAATTTAAATTGGTTTTTCTTATCATCAGTATTAGATTCAAAAATAGCTGAAAGGATAATCTTTCTATCGTTAGCGCCTTATGAAGTTCTTATTGTAGTGTCTTTTGTAATGTATTTCATATCAGGTCCATTATTAACAAAACTTTTAGGAATCAAACCAGTTGAAGATGAAAGAATTTTGAAGATAGTTGAAGAAATAAGAACAAGACTAGGAATAAAGAAGAAAATAAAAGTTGGTTTTGTTGAAGCACCAATATTAAATGCAATGGCATATGGTCCATGGTTTGATCAACGTATAGCTTTTATCTCACGTGAATTAAGCGATTTTACAGATGAAGATATTAAAGGGATAGTTACTCACGAACTTGCTCATAATAAAAGACTGCATGTAGTATGGTTACAAATTATTGCGTCATCGGAAATGATTATCAAGAAAGCTCTACTTCTTCCTGCAACAACACTTGATTATGCTGCTTATAAACAGAGAGTTCCTTTTGCCATATATTTCCTTATTAATTATGTGATAATAGCTTTCTTATTCATATTTGTGAGAATTTTAGAAGGAGACGCAGATTTACAGACGAAGAAGGTAGGTTATGGAAAAGAATTAGCTCAGGTTCTGTACAAACTTGAAGGTTTCTATCAAGGTATAGCTGGTGATTTTGGTTTAAATGTACAACTGCTTACAGGAAAAGAATTCACAGATGAAGAAAAACAACGATTTCGAGGAGAGGCAGCTATCCGCTTATATCGTCATATCTATAGACCTGGAAGATGGGATATGATTTCTAATATCTTCATGTCGCATCCTAGAACTGCTAATAGAATTGTAGCAGTTTTAGAGGATGACTTTTCACCTGTAAAAGGAGCACTTCTTCCCTATTGGCTTGTCCTACCAAATTTCATGAGAAGAAAAGCAATAAAACAACTAACAAATAAAAGAGAACAATTTTCCAAACTTATTACAGAAAAATATGATGAATATTATGGAGAAGAAGGAGTAAAAAACTTCTTGGAATTAACAAGAATGGAAGAGCTTGTTTCTACACTAAAAGGGAGACATGTTATTGCATATGATCATATTGCAGAAGATATTGTTATAGGTGATGTTGAAGGAGTTCATATTAGTAAAACAATATGTCAACCTTTACTTCTAAGAATCAAAACCCAAAAAGAAGAAAAACAAATATTAATCACTGACTATGCCATAGCGGATGCTCAAAAAGATGGTCTTTATGTATTAAAGAATGGAAGATTGGGAAAATTAACTTCTTGGGAAATTAATCCAAACAATAACAAGCCAACTTTCATATTTGAAACCTTAACTGAAGAAAAGAAATCTTTCAAAACCAAGTATACAGGAAAAACTGTTGACTACTTTAATCTGCTAGTAGATAAAAACGTTATTTTTTACAAGGATGGTTTGGATAGAGATGCTAAAATGAAGAGTTTTGAAATAGGATCTTCTTTTCAAAATACTGCATTCGTGTTCGAAGTTGATAATTCAGAAAAATATGAAACAATAGTTATTGGTGGTAATGAATTGATAATAGATCTTCCTCCTATACTTATGCGATTAGATAAAGACAAGATGAAATCTCAACATAATCTACTTACATCGTTAATAGGAAGTTCTGTAATTCTTTTCACAAAAGAGGAATTAGAGATTGGGATAGCTTGTGAAATATCAGAAGTTACAGATAAAACCTTGAAATACAAAATCAAAGATAAGATATCAAAAATTGAGAAAAAGAAGATAGATTATATTTACCTATATGCTGATATTCCAAAATTCATGATGAAAAAACATATTTCATTATTTGATAGGTTTCTTTACTGGTTATCAAATCGAAGAGAAATGAAATACATCTTTGGTTAATCCAAAGGGTATTCTTTTCTAAAAAATCAATTCTTATATATTTTCTTACTACGTGTTTTTTGTCAGAATAATGCGTTTTTTTGATGTTTTAAGCATATTATGTGGGTATTAAACCTTGTTTTTAAGTAAGAGCATGATTCTTGATTGATGAATGAAGAAGGGTCTGTAATTAGCTATGTACTAAGAAAAGAATTTTCTACACGTAATCTTCACGTAAATGAAAATGCGACTTTCAAATTTGGTCGTAAGAAGTTTGTCCTTGATTTTTATTTAGAGGAAAATCGCGTTGGCATAATAACAATGAATTGGAAAAGGACAATACCAACAAACAAACTACTTCAGCTTGAAGAATTAATAAACTCTCTTAACTTAAAGAAATTAGTTCTAATATGTAATTCAATTAGTGGGAACGCTAAGGATTTTCTGGCAAGAAGAGATATACCAATTCAAGTGATTCATCTTAATGAAATAATCTATAAAGAAAAGAGTGTTGAGGATTTTATCGTTAGTTCTTAGTTCCACTTTTATGAAAAAAACTTTCTAGAATTGTCTGTTTAGATAATGGATACGCATTAAAACCTCTTTTTTGTAATTCTGCAGCAAATTTGATATTATGACCATAGATGGTATAAATATTATCAGGATTACTTTTTTCACATATCTCAATTAACTCTGAAAAATCTGCATGGTCACTAATAGGAATACTATGATCCACATCCATTCGAAACTTATAGTTTGAAGATATGCACCAACCTGAAAAAGCAAACAATTTAGTACCATACTTGTTTCTCATATGCATATTGAATTCATTTCTTCCTGATCTTAAAGGAGCATAAAGAATCCAATTCTTCTTTTCTTCTAGTATATTCTCTTCCTCAGCATTTTGATATGAAATTGCGGGAATACTTCCTCTAATATTTCTTGAGAGTAAGAGACTATTGATTTTGAAGTTTGATTCATGCATTATATTTAAGTCTGTTAAGTCTGAAAATGCATGATAAAGCATTTGTGCTTTACCCAATGGATAACCCATTAGAACCACAGGAGTATTATCCTCCAGATATTTTCTAATTTTTTCTCTTGTTTCTGATATTATTTGATCATAATTTGGGAACTCATATCCTGGAGAACCAAAAGTACTTTCTATAATAAGAGTATCACATATTTCTGGCTTAAAAGGTTCAAGAAATCCTTTATCTCTGATAGAAACATCCCCCGTGTACACAAGTTTCCCTTCACTTGAATTAATAATTAAAGCAGTGGATCCAACTATGTGACCACTTGGTTTCTGAACAAATGATGTTCCATCCAATGAATATTTTTGTAAAAAAGAAGCTCCTTCAAAACTTGACGCAAAATGCTTGATTAACATCTCTGTTATACTTGAAGTGACAATTTTTGTTGGTGGTATTTTTCTTGGAATATGATCAGAATGAGCATGACTGTAAAAAATAAGAGGGTAGAATCTTGAGTTTGTACTATCACAAACTATTTTCCAATCTTTTTCATCAACACGGATGACATTGGTCAAGTATACTTTCATATAATATCTATAAACTAAAAACATAAAATTGTATAAATAGATTTATCTTGTTGATTGAAAAAAGATAAAAAATAAAAATAAAATTAAAAAAATTATTTATTTGGCAAGATTTCGATTGCTATACTTTCATCAGTTAACTCTACATCTCGAGCTGCTTTACGAATAGCTTCCTTAGCAATTTCTACCATTTGATCTATAGTTAAATCATCAGAGTATTTTTCTTTCAAATATGCAATCGCTTCGGAATCTCCTTCACCAATAGCTTTGGCTTTACAGGACATGACTGCACCACCTGGATCTACAAACTGAAGATTTGGGCCTGTGTGATCAATGCCACCAAAGAGAATTCCAACTCCAAATGGACGCAAACCTCCTTGCTGAGTAAAGATCTGAACATAATCTGCTATCTTAATTGCAAGCCCTCTTACATCTATTGATTCTCTATAAGTGAGTCTGAAAATCTCAGCTTCAAGACGAGAGCGACTTATGAGAACTCTACCATCTGCAGCAACACCCGCAAAAATAGCTTGAATAACATCAGAAATTTTATGAATTTTAAGATCTGGTTCATTCAAATCAATTAGACGTAATAATCCTGCTAAAACAACACCATTCTTGCTTTTAATACCGATTGCAATGCTTCCTCTACGAACTGATTCACGTGCA
>JAEOTG010000219.1 GCA_016839985.1 Candidatus Heimdallarchaeota archaeon
CAATGGCAATAGCATTCATAAAAAAAACTGAAAGATAGTCGAAAGATTGAGGTTGTAAGAAAATTGCTTTTAGCTAGAGGGAATATTGATTGATTTCTTGACTTCGTCAATATTTTTTAATAGTAATTAAAACATAGATAACAGGTTGAAAGAAAAGGTGGGAAATAATGAACAATAATTGGCTCAAAGCGATAATAGTAATTTTGGCTATCAGCTTGATTAGTAGCGTCTACTACTACTATAACCAAATAGATTATCTTCAAGCATACATTAAAGGAAAAGAAGCAAGAATAGAAAATTTAGAATTAGAAGTCGGATCTTTAAAAGTACAGTTAAAGGAGCAAACTTCATACTTTGTTTTGGCTTATGCTAGTTGGATATATATACCAAGAAATGAGTCCCAAAGCTTTGACATAATAGTACAGTCATTAGGTTATGAAGGAGATATAGAACTCAGTGTCAGCAACTTACCTGAACACGTTATGTATTCGTTTAGTAAACCGATTCTTCATATTTCGCGTGAAATAGATGATTATTCAATCCTTACTCTAACAATTAAAAGTAATGCCAAATCTGGAAATTATATTTTGGTGATTGAAGGAAAAGCAGCTAGTACCCTTCGTTTTGATTTGGTTACTCTATCTGTTCCTTTCTGAAAAATTCTGTCAAATTTGAAGAAGTATTAGAAGAAGAATATATGTGTAAAAGAAAATATGAATCAGTTTCACAAATTAATCCACCTTGGTTAAGCATGAGATAGTTAGTTTCAGTTTATCTAAAACTGGAAAATAGAGAAATTCTTTATAGTGTAGACTGATAATGTTACATTTCATCTCATAAAAGAAAAGGATTATTTTGTACTTTACCAATTTATTTTATGAGAGGGTATATTTGGTCCAGAATGAAACAGAATCTAATTCATATAGTTTGGTTATTAAAAAACCAGATAGAGAATTGTCTTTTGATGAGATCCTTAAAGGTTCGTTTCTACTATATAAAATCAAGATAAGAGAGTTTGTGATACCTTTTTTAATAATTGGTCTTATTAGTGGTGCATTAAGCGTTCTGACAAACTTTGGAAATCTTACATTACTCGATCCAAATTCTACTTCACCAAGCGATTTTTTCAGTTTTTTTATTTCAATTTTTACTTCAGGAGCAGTACTTGGTATATTTAGTTGGATTGCAACAAGCATAGTTAATGCAATTATTATCCAGTCTACATCAGACATATTAGAAAAAGGTGAAAGTACCCTTAGAAACAGCTTCGATCTAGCAATCTCAAGAATTTGGTCTTTGTTAGGAGTCTCGATTATTACAGGTTTAATTGTGTTATTGGGATTCATATGTTTGATAGTACCTGGTATTATCTTTTCAATTATGTTTTCTATTACAGTGCCTGTTATTATGATAGAACATGTTGGTGTAATGGAGAGTTTAGGTAGAAGTAGAAAATTGGTTGGTAATCGTTGGAAAAGAGTCTTTGTAGTTCTATTTTTAGTGATTTTAGTTCTAGCTATAGTATCTTCCGTTAGTAATACGATTAGCAGTCCTCTCGGGTCATTTAGCTGGATTATCTCTAGTGTTGTTAGCGGATTAGTTCAACCTCTTTTTCCTATTGTATTAACTTACATTTACTATTCAATGAAAGTAAAAGAGAAAAAAAGAACTGTAAATTTCTGTTCTCATTGTGGACAGATCATAACACCTGAAGCTGTTTTTTGTAAGAATTGTGGAACGAAAATTAGAAATATAATTGAAAAATAAATAGAATTGGGGGATGGATTGATGGATTGTGTATTCAAGTCTTTAGGATATGTTCCTAAACATAAAATTTGTTTACACTGTAGGCCACTTGAAGATTTGCTTAGGAATAATGGATTTGAAAGTAAGAATATTAATAATGTTGTTAACCAGATTTTTCGGATTTATTCTTTGTTAAAAGCTGATGACATACTAAGGGATGAAAAAAACATCTTTAAGAGATCTTATGCAAAAATAGTGAAAAAGATTGGCTGTATTGGATTATCTAAGGAACTGAAGGATCTGGTGAAAGAATCTGATATAACATTAAACAAATTGGAATCAAGAAATGCTGGTGAAGAAGAGTATATTGAGAGAGTATCAAACATCGGTGGAGAAATTTTTCAGAAAGTAACAAGAGACAAATCTTCTTTTTCTTTAGGTAAAAGTACATCAGCTATCACATTAATCCTTGATATGATTAAAGATTTTAAAGACGACAAGAAAAAAGGAAGGTTTAATCCTTTAAAAAATCTTCATTGTGATATTAGTAATATCAACTTTAACAGAATAATAAATAAATATCAAAAAGAGTTTTCCTCTCTTAACTTTTATTCACAACAATCAAATATAGTCGGAAATAGTGCTGGTTGTTTTCAGATATGTGTTGGTGTATGTGGAGGAATTTGCTCTTCTATACTATTATATAGATGTTGTTGTGGTTAACTCTCAATTTCTTTTGGGAATAGGGTTTATCATTTTCTATGTTTTCACTCAGTGTACAAGAGTGCATGCTAGCATTCCATTTGAGTGCAAAGTGG
>JAEOTG010000220.1 GCA_016839985.1 Candidatus Heimdallarchaeota archaeon
CCTCATCTGCCATGCTATATCCCCTTGCTTGGTATGTAATACGGATGTAGTACCTTTATAAAAGCAATCTCAGTATTTTATCCGCGATTGCGGTTATAAATCTAAGTAATCTATCCGCGATACAAAATCTTAACGATTGTTTTTATTAATAGATATTTTTCTCATATTATTTAGATATATATCGAATTAATTAATTTGCGCTAGTAGAAAATTTAATATGTTTATATCCTCTTTATGTTTTTCTGAGTGTGTTGTGGGGAATCTCAAAATGGAAAGATCACCAGAAATCTATCATATGGCAAATCAATTGCAAAGAATCAATTACCTTGGGAATGTACAAACTCTACAAATAGAGTTCGATATAATCTCTGAAGACAGAAAAGAACAACTTTTGCAGACATTTAATGATTCTACTAGTATTGGTCAGTATAAATCAGATATGGTGATCTTGGAGCAAATTACAGGTCGAGACATGTTAGAAATAATAAACACACTTCACAATATTAATAGCATTTGTGGGGATCTCTCTATAATAGAAAGTATAACTGCCTTAGTTGAAATAAATTACAAAGAGGAAATATACTTCATAGTTGTTTCCTATAATCCGCAAACCAGTGGTCTTGAATTAATATCAACCTCTGAAAGTAAATTGTATTTTGAGCTTCTAAATTTTGTAAGAACAAAATGGGCTCTATCAAAAACAATTATCAAATAAGCTTATTTCTTTTGAATTGTAAGAATTTTATCACCTAATAGTTTTCTTATTAGTTTTAGATTCTGTTGGATTTCTGTTGAATTGATAGTTAAATTCTTACTAAGAATTTTATCACTAATATCATATAAAAGATAAGAAGCTATGTGAAAATCAATAGTTAATCCTTCAGGATATAAGTCAAAAAGATTATATTGTGCTCCCATCTGTTGCAAAGAATTATTGTAGCTATCTATAAAAATCGAGAAATTGTTCCTTGTTTTGTCTACCGTTAAAGTGTCCTGGAACTCTTTAATGCAAGGTTTTGCAAAAAATATCCCCATATCTTCTGTTCTGTCTCTGCCTGGAGTGATAAATTCTGGATCTATAATGTATATTTTAACTTCATCGTTTTTTATAATCTGATTTGTTTCATCAGCTGTAAATAATAAGTTTCCCTGATGGAAATCTCCATGGATTCTTGTTGAACCTCTTGATACTTCTAAATCCATGAATGAAGGAAGCATCAATTCTAAAATCTCTTGTTCTAATGAGTCGTTTTCAAGAGTTGATAATAAGTAAAGTATAAGTTTCTTATAAGGATCAGCAGAGAAATTACCTGTTTCTACCCCATGAATTGCAGCTAAGGTTTTACCAGCTAGTTGATGTTTAATGTTATCATCCAATGAAGATTTTCTAAAACTACTTCCTGTGATTCCTTCATATATTATGCAGCGGTTTTTAGGACTTTTATAGATGATTTCAGGCATATAGATATCAGGATGATTTTTTGGAACTTCTGAAAGTATTGAATAATTTCTTATTTCTTTTTCATAACGTGTCTCATCTGCTGCAAACTTCACAACTAAAAATACATTATGTTTTCCAGTATCAGAGTTAAGGTTGTATGTAACAAAATGAACTTTTGATTTAGAAGTTCCTTTTTCTTCGGAAATCACGTTCTCTATTGAAATGAGTGATGGTTTTTCTCCTCTTTCCTCATATATCTGGTTTTTGAAATAAGGTTGTAAACTATCTCCTATTGTAGTTAAAATTGTTTTCAATCTTTGCTTCTTTCTTACAGCTTCAGATGATGGAGATATTTCTTCTTCACTCAAATGCTTCAGATTATATTAACTATTTAATTTAATAAACTCTACTGTGGTATCTATCAAAATAAACTATATTAGTAAATTTAATGGATTTATCATGCCTATAATTTTGTCCCCATCTACTACAATTAAATGATTTATTTTTTGTTCTTTCATCTTAATAAGTGCAGAAGAAATGTTTTCATGTGCTTGTATTTTCACAATAGGGGTTTGCATGATTTCTTTTACTTTTATTTTTTTTAGTTCTTCATTTTGAGCTAGAACTTTAACAATATCTTTTGATGTTACTATCCCCACAGCATTACCATTATCAGCAACCAACAAAGATCCAACGTCGAAATCAGACATAATTAAAACAGCTTCTTGTAAATTTTTTGATGATTTAATATACAAAATTCCTTTAGTCATTACACTAGAAACAGGATCATCCATTTCATATGTTCTTAATGTCATCTGAGTTTGTTAAAAATATGTAATGTTAAAGATTTTGTATACTTGCAACTATAACTTATTACTAACGGAAAAAATAATTAACTATTAAGAAATTATATCTCAATGGACGAACCTATTAAAATAATTCATTTTAGTGATACACACTTCACAAAAAGACCACAATTCATTAAAGGAAGTTATTCTAAATCTGTTAGAACTATTAATTCTATCCCTCACGATTTTGCAGTTTTTTCAGGAGATTTAACTCAGGATGGTCTAGGTGAAGAATATAGACTTGCTAATGAGTTAAGAAAGCAAATAATTACTCCAAAAATATATTGGATTATTGGAAATCATGACAGCAGAAGCGGAGGATTTGAAGTTTGGGAGACAATGGTTGGTCCAAGAGAATTTCATGATTTTGATGAGGATAACAGCATTCTATTTATTGGCTTAGATTCATGCATTCCTGACAGAGATGAAGGGAGATTTGGTAGAGAAGAACTAGATTATACAAGGAAGATACTTAAAAAGTATGGAGAAGCTAAAATAAAACTAGTTGGTTTTCACCATCATTTATTACCTATCCCAAAAACTGGAAGAGAAAGATCTAATGCTGTGGATGCAGGAGATATGTTATCAATCCTTTTAGATCATAATGTTGATGCTGTTTTTACAGGACACAAACACCATCCTAATGTCTACAAAGTAGAAGATACTATAATTATATCTGCAGGAAGTGTATCAAGTTACAAAACTAGAAGCGGAGAACCTCGTTCTTTAAATTATGTTGAGATAGTTCCTGAGAAAGAAATTAATGTCAAAATAATAAAAACAAGTGGGGATACCATTGCATCTGAAACCAAAACAATTACTCGACGTTTTAGAATGGTGGATTCAGCTGGAGGTGTGTGGATTAGGATAGCACAAATTGCAGGAACAGATTTAGAATTACTTGATAACACTCAAAACCAATTGTTTACAAAAGGAATGGAGTTAGTAGAAGCAACAAATCCTGATTTAATAATCCACTGTGGAAATTTAACAGCAAAAGGTAAATCTACAGATTATGAAGGAGCTATTGATTCTTTGAGTCCACTAACAGATAAACTAATTTTTTGTCCAGGACCAAATGATCTCAAAGGATATGGAGATACTTTAGTCAACAAATATTTCGATACTGAAAAAAACATAGAAAAAAACAACTCAAGTTTTTACATTCTCAATACATCAGAACCTGATACAGAAATTGGAGTAGTTGGAAGAACAACACAAAATAGATTAGAAAGATATGTTCATCACACAAGACAAGAAACATCAGACAAATTTCACACAATAATCATGCATCATCATCTAATTCCTATTCCAGGAACAAGAGAAATATCAGCACTTGAAGATGCTGGTGATGTTCTTCGATTACTCACAGATACTGGAATTAATCTGGTTCTATCTGGTCATTTAGGAAGAGCTTTCTGCACGAGAGTAGAACAAACTGCATTTGTTAACTGTAATACTATTTCTTCTCAAAAAACATCTTCAATAGAAAATAGTTTTAATTTAATTGATATCTCCACAGAAAAAGCTATTGTTGTTTCAGAAATCAATGTACCTTCAGGATTCAGAAGAATTTTAGGAATTTTTCCAGGAATATAAAGCTGTTTTTATTGTTAAACAACCTTTTTTTCATAAGCCTTTGTCGAAGAATATTTAAGACTCTTATGTACGTGTTATGATAATGAAGCTCCCACCAATTATTCGTAAATATAAATCTGTTAGTGTATATTTGTTATCTTACAGCATTCTATTATTAGTTATGTTATCACCAGTTCCTATAATTTATTCAATAGCAAGCCCAAATTTGTATGATAATACTTCTAATAATATTATTGACTCCAACATTAAATTTGATAGTGAAAAGGGTATAATTATTGAAACATTCATAAAACAAGATATTCGTCCAGAAGAAATTGGTTTTCCATATACACCAGTTGTTGATTTTGCTGATACTGGAAGTGGTTTTTCAGCAATAGATAATCTTGCTGTAGATCATCAATTTGAATTAAATCTAACAGAGAATGGTGGGGAAATAAATAACTCATATAGTCTAGTTTCTATATCTGATTATTCTGCAACAAATTTACAATATAATATCACAGATATTACCTCCATTAAAGATTATTATCCAGTTGAATCAACTGCAACTCCAGGTCAAAGAGAGTATATAAATTGGTATGATTCAGTTGCTTTAGCCCAAGAATTTAAAGTTAATTGGGACTATGCAAAATTTTTTGGAGCAAAAGTTCTCATTAATTATTTCAATTTAGGTAATCCTGGAACTTATGAGCTTGAATTATTACTAGTAAGTGCAAATACAACAACTCCTTTTGCTCCTAATATGACTGATGTTATTTCTTCAGAGTTAGGTGGTCCATATGATTCTGTTAATCTTCCACCAACAAGTACAACAAGCAATATTCATTTTTATGATTTTACAGATGTTGTATTGGAAAAAGGTAGTTATTACATTGTAGCAAATCTTAGCATAATTGATCATGCAGATCCAGGTAATAGAGATCATTTTGTTTGGGATAAAAATATAGCGGCTCCTTATGCAGGCAAATCCTTCGAGATGGATAACGCTACTAGATCTTGGACGCAGCAATTCAGTTATGATTTGACTCTAATTCCTGAGCTTCTAGCCTCTGATGCAAGTGGATTACCAATGACCATTACAACTCCTACTGAAATAGATTTAAAAGATAATGGAGCTTCCATTAATTCTTTAACTCAATCAATTTCAAGTGTAGGAACACATGTTTTGACAAGTAACACTTCAGTTAGCATTGATTTTGATAACAATTATGAATTCGCAAAAAATTATGGCGCTTCTTCTAGCATACACGCATCAAATTCATCTTATTGGGATTATGGAATTGAGTGGAATTTAACTTGGTCTACACCATATCTTGCTTTAGGGAGCTATATCAACCTAGATAGATATCAAATAATATATACCCCTTCAGATTGGCATGATACGGTTTTTGCAATTTATTATAATGATACAAACACAATGACTAGTTCTCGAATTGTAGATGGTTATCGATTGACACTTAATGCAAATAATAATTCTGCAGGATCGTGGATTCTACGAACAACAAGTCCAAATTATGTTAATCAAGTAGAATTATATGAAGGAGCTATAGCAACGGAGAGATTCTTCCTTGGTTTCTGGACTCCTAGTAGCACATATTCAGTTGGGCATGTAGGCTCAAATGTTACTGCCCAGACACTTGTTAAAGGTGGGGGTGGAGGAACGCCTTATGATGAAACAACAGGAAGCTTAAATTACACCCTCTATGATATCAACGGTCAAATTATTCCAAATAAAGGTACTCTGACAGGTAGTACAATTTATACTGATTTAACTTCATATACATTAGCAGGGATATATAACACTTCAGCAGGTTATTTTGATCCAACAATAACTTTGGATCCTTCAAACAGTGGAACTGATTTACCTGGTTTCTGGACAGCATCAGTTTTCTGGCAGAATGGAACCGAAGCAGGTTTTTACTCCTTAAGACTAGTAGTCCAGACTCAAACAGCTTTTGAAACAGAATGGGAGGAAATACCTGCAAGCGATAATTGGGTAACTAATGATATTACAAGAAAGGGTCTTGATTCATTCAAAGTTAGAACCTACTATTACAATATCTCTGAGCCATATACTACTGGTACACGTCATATAATGCCTGATGCAACTGTCTATTATGACTTCCACAATAGTACTTGGTTAGATAGTGGCACATTGGATGAATATGTTCCACTTTACAATATTTCCTATAGCTTAGGAGCCAATGTAGCTGTGGGAGTTTATACATTCGATCTTTTAGCAACGGGTGCTTTTCTTGAAAATCTAACAGCAAGTTTTGATGTAACAGTTTTTTATGAATTGTCAATCAACCCTCAATATAGCATTTACCAAACAAAATACACTAACAATGCAATTTATAATCTGGCATTATTTGATGAAACAGCTTCTGTAAACCTTTCTTTATCGCCAGATGATATGATTGTTGAAATATCAAATGCAACAGACAACTATATCCTAACATCTCCCGCTGATTATAGTTTTGTATATCAAACAAGCACGGAACAATGGGAATTAGATATAAGCACATCAACAAATAATCTGTTCATTGGAGCTTATTCTGTAAATGTGTCAGTTCAAATTGATGATTATAGAACGAGTTATTCTCACGAATATGCAAATGAAATATTATCTTTACAAATAGAAGCTAACCCAACAGCTGTGGTTAGTGAAGTACCCGCATTGAATATTTATACATACCATAGTGCAATTTTCTCTTTTGAATATGAAGATACAAATCATTCTGTATCTTTAACTGGGGCATTTGTAACAGCTTCTTTCGGTGGAGCCTCTGGAGTTATATATACTGTTTATAATATTAGTAGTACTTATTTTGTGAATGTAACAAGTAATAATCCTCTTCTTGGTTCTATTTCAGTATATGTTACGATTTCGAAAGTTAACTATGAGACTATTTCTAATTATCATCTAGGTGATTTGACAGTTTTACAAATTGAAACAAGTTTGAGTGAAGTAGTTATTTATACTCCTTTAGAAATATATGCGGGATATAATACATCAGTAGTTGTGCAATTTACAGATACAACACATGTAGAAAATATAGCTGGAGCAATATTAGATAGTCTAGTAGTGAGTGAGAGCAGTAGTTTTGTTAGTATAGCTTATCTTGGAAATGGGATGTATAATATAACCTTCATAGTTAAAGATTTCAATCTTCTTAATGGCACAAACATCAATATAGTTATCACATTGAATAAAGATGGTTACAATTCTGCATTTACTTCATATGATATACCACTGATTTTTATTGAAACATCAGCAGAAACAACCTCTTCTGATAGTGTTGTAATTTATTATGATCAAGGAACCTCATTTGATATTATTTATACAGATATCGAAATTCCATCTTATCATGTAAATCTAACAGGTTTAGATATTTCTATTGATGGTAATTTAACTGTTTCATTTGGTTCTGAAATAAATGGAAACATCACAACTATAAACATAGGTACCATAAATATACTAGGATTCTTTGAACTGATTATAACAATATCAAAACCAGGATATGGACCTCAAAATCTAACGGTATATATCACTGTTGAAGCACGAACAACAATTCTAGATACTACTACGGGAGAATATAATTTCACTCTATATGGAGACGAGACTATTGAAGTTGGTTTCAATTTTACTGATGAAATAGGTAGTTCTATTGTTTATTCTTCCAATATTTCAATAGAATTTGCTTCACTGAATTCAACATTGGACATCAATGATTATTTTGCTTCAATTACAAATACGACAATTGGAGCTTATTATCTAATAGACTTTGATGCATTAGATGCTATGGTTGTAGGAAGCGAATTTTATATAACGATTACGTTCTCAAAATATGGTTATGTATCACATAATATTACGATAAGGTTAATCTTTAAACCCGCAATAACGTATGATATTGTAGTGGATATTTTAGGTACAGTTCAACAATTAGAGACATTTCAGATTGTTATCACATTTGAAAACTTCTCAGTCGATATGTTAGCTTCTATGTCTGAATATGGAATTAATATGGTTCCCACACTATTGGGTGATTATGTTAATATCACATACTCATTTACATTTGCTAATGGCTCTGTTATTACGTATTGGACTTTAGCAGAAATTCGTGACACTGCAAATGGAATTATAGCAATTTCAGAAGAGATTACCGTGCCTTGGAGAGTAACAACTGTCGAGTATTCAGTAAGATACATGCCTACTTCTGAATCTGTGATTGTATCAAAGTCAACAACATCATCAGAAGTTACAGCACTTGCTCCTGCTTTCATGAAACTCTTATCTTACTTATTTTCGGAATACAGGATTTACATGATTGCTGGATTAGCTGTTCTAGCAGTTATTTTCATATCACTGACTATCTACTTCGCAGCTATAAGACCAAAGAAGCAAGCTAGAAGTGCTAAGAAAAGGAGATATCTAGACAAAATTTCAAAGATTTTAACCAGCGTTATTTCAATGCGTAAAGTAATAGTTGTACACAACGAAAGTGGTCTTCCTGTATTCGAATGGGATTTAGGTGGAGAAATTACTGTAGATTCTTCATTAGTTTCAGGCTTTCTGCAAGCAGTTTCAGGAATGGGTGGAGAAATCAGTGGAGGAGAAGCTGGGGCAGTAAGAAAAATAGATTATGGACAATTCTGTGTTTCAAGTGCTGGAACAGATTGTATAACCACATATCTCTTTAGCACTGGAGATGTCTCTGTAGATGTTGAAACTGGAATATCTAGTTTTGTCAATTGGTTTGAGAAAAGATTTCATGAAATTGTTAGTGGAACTTGGGATGGAATAACTGATGAGTTTACTGAAAATGCAAGGCAAATAGTAGATACTCTCTCTGAAGAATTGTTTATTTGGACTTTGCATCCACTTACAGTTAATGCAGTAAAAGAGAAAGAAGTACCAAAACTAGATAGTTTCAGTCAAAGGATTTACAAATTTATGAAAGATTACAAAGAAGTAACAATAAGCGTATCTCTTGAATACTTCAATAAATCTCCAATGGAAGAAACTCTTTCAAAAATATTTGAACTAGTCGATAATGCTTTCTTGTTAAGAAAAAGATTAAGGTGATAATAAACAAAATATAAAAATCCCTTAATCTATCTTTTTTTGATATGTATCAATCCTCTTGGAAAAATTATGCTCTGCTTTTTGATATGGATGGAGTATTAATTAGTTTAAAGTCAAGATGGATTAATCCAATTGAAGAAGCGATTTCTAAAGTTGAACCAAATTATGACATAGATACAATCAAAAAAGAAAGTTCTTCATTAGTACTAGTAACTGGTGGAAGATCAAATTTACTTATGGCAAAAGGAATACTTCAAGTATGTAAAGTTGCGGGTTTAAATCCTTTCCAAACCTTTAGAGTTATAATTCGTCTATCATTGATGCTCATTACAAGAAAAAAATTCAAAATCATCCCCTTCGATGGAGTTATTGATATTTTGATTAATCTAAGAGAAATGGGTTTTAACTTAGCTTTAGTAACATCCGCTTCAAAGAATACTGTTAAGCATTTGAAAAAACAATATCCTGATCTTTACAATCAATTTGATTGTGTAATAACTAGAAATGATGTCAGACTAACAAAGCCATTTCCAGATCAAATTAATAAAGCTTTGAAGAAATTACAAGTATCCAAAGAAAAAGCTGTAATAATAGGTGATTTTGCATCAGATATAAAAGCAGGAAAAAATGCTGGGATTAGAACTGTAGCAGTTTTAAGCGAATTTCCTCAGATCAACAAGAAAATTATTGAAAAAGCAAATCCTGATTTTATCGTAGAAACCATATCAGAAATACCAGAAATAGTCTCCGATATTTTTATTGTCAATAAATAGTAGTTTCTGGAAAAAGATAAATAAGGAAAACTTCAAAAATAGAGTAGAAACGATTGATTAGACTGACATGAAAAAACAATTTATATTTCCCGAAAATTTGCTTTACCAATCAACCTATGTATGGGTAAAAGATGATGGCAGAGGTATTTTTCGTATAGGTATCACAGACTATGCCCAATACATTCTTGATGACATTATATCTGTCAGTTTTCCGGAAAAGGGTATTTATGTTGAAAAAGATGATGAAATAATCACAATAGACTCCATAGAAGCGACATTTGTTATTCAAGCTCCAATTAGTGGAACAATTGATGAAATTAATGAGGAATTGCGACAATCTCCTGAATTATTAAATGAGAGTCCTTTTTCAGATGGATGGATTTTGGAAATAGAACTTGGTTCTGATGACGACATAGATTTACTCATGGACTCAAATGAAGTTCTGGATAAATACCATGAGGAAATGGAAGAAGATTCTGAAAAAGATTTTGAAGAAGAATATGAAGAAGACTTTGAAAACTATGACTATGAAAAAGACTTCTAATCTGCTTTAATTTTTTTCAATCTTTATTAGTTAGAAACTTTTAAATAACTTATGACAAATTTTGAACCAATATTTATTGGGGCGTAACGTGACTTGGAATTTCATTAACCTATTCTGAATCCCCCGAAAACATTATGTTAGTTGTAACTATTTTTTTATACTATAGAATTAGGAGAGATAAGTAATGAGTAATTTAGAAAAGAAAATATCTTTGCCTTCTGAAACAATTGAGATTTACAAAGAAATTTGTTTAAGAAAGAAAATTTCAGTTAAAGAACTGGAAAAGATAATGAAATTAGATAGAGGAAAACTAGAATATTTCCTTGGATTTCTATTATCAAATGAATTAGTAGAACGTATTACTATTGTTCAGAAAATACCAATATTAACAGAAGCAGGTAAATTTGCAGCTTTAAATCAATTGATAGAAAGGAGAATTGTGGATTTATTAAGAGAGCAAAAGTCAACTGATTTTGATTCACTATCTGAGAAAATTAAAGGTGATAAAAGAGAGATGAATGCAGGTGTAGGATTCCTGAAAAAGCAAGGAATTTTACAAATAGATCAAGGTGAAATATCTTTAATCGATTCAAAGGTTTCTGTGAGTGATGAGCTGCAGAAAATTCTAGAAAATCTTTCTTTAGGAAAAAAGGTTGAATTAGAAAATCATAAACAGACTTTAGTTCAAAGAAATCTAGTATCATTAGAAGAAATGAAAGAATCTTTTATTGAAATGAAAATTTCCTATGGTGATATAAGTAAGAATATTGTTGTATCATCAGAAGTAAGTCGTTTGTCTCCAGAAATGATTAGAAATGGATCTTGGAAAGAAACTAAACTACGAGAGTATAACCTTAATGTTTCTCCCCCTGATTATTACATTGGAAGAAAACAACTCTATGCTCAATTTCTTGATGATGTAAAAAGAGAACTAGTTGCACTTGGATTTCAAGAGATGAGAGGACCATTAGTCGAGTTAGAGTTTTGGAACTTTGATGCTTTATTTCAAGCACAGGATCATCCAGCAAGAGAATGGTCAGATGTTTATAGAGTATCAAATCCAAAAAAAGGTAATCTTCCAAAAGAAGATTACGTAAAATTAGTTCAAAAAGTTCATGAAGATGGTTATGATACAGGTAGTAAAGGCTGGCAGTATAAGTGGGATCCAGAGAAGAGTGCAAGATTAGTTCTTCGTGCTCAAGGAACTTCTGTTAGTGCAAGGACACTAGTTAACCTTCCTATCCCATCTAAATACTTCAGTATTTCGAGATGTTTTAGACCTGATACTGTTGATGCTACACACCGTTCAGAATTCAATCAAGCTGAAGGTATAGTAGCAGATCCTTCAATAACATTTCGAGATTTATTAGGAATTTTAGAAACTTTCGCAGTTGATGTTGCTGAAGCAAAAGAATTCAAGTTTAAACCTGATTATTACCCCTTTACAGAACCTTCTGTAGAATTAAGTAGTGATGATCCAAAAATAGGATCAATCGAATTCGGTGGAGCTGGAATTTTCAGACCTGAAGTTACAAGACCATTCAATATTGACGTCCCTGTAATTGCTTGGGGTCTAGGTATAGACAGACTCTTCATGGTTAAATATGGCATTACGGACATAAGAGAACTATTCAGCTATAAGCTGGAATGGTTAAGGTCTGGTAAAATGTCAGAGGTGTGAAAATGGTATCGATAAAAGCTAGTTATACTAAAATTAAAGAAATGCTTGGAAAGGATATTTCACTTAAAGAACTCGATAACTTACTTTCTTTCGCAAAATCAGAAATTGATGATTATGTTAAAGAAGAAGATATGCTAGTCATTGATATAAAGACAAGCAATAGACCAGATCTTTGGTGCCCTGAAGGTATGATGAGAGAAATTAAAGGGATTCTAGATGAAGAGAAAAAAATTCCTTATTTTCCTGTAAAGAAGAGTGACTACAAAGTAACTGTAGACTCAAGATTAGCAACCACACGTCCCTATATAGCATGTGCAGTTGTGAAAAATGTAAAGCTCTCTGATTATTATATTAAACAATTAATGCAACATTCAGAGAAAATAGATTATTCGTATGGAAGAAGAAGAAAAAGATCATCAATAGGTTTATACAATTTATCAATGATTAACAGTCCAATTGAATACAAAACAATAGAAAAAACACATTCCTTCATACCTCTTGGACATGAGATTGAAATGGATTTAGACACCATTCTGAATGAACATGAAAAAGGTCAAGAGTTTGGACACATAGTTAAAGGATATGGACTTTATCCAATTCTTCTTTCAGCTGATGGATTAACATTATCTCTACCTCCCGTTATTAATAGTAATGATGTTGGAAGAATTACAGAAGATACAACAGACTGTTTAATTGAAGTAACTGGAACAAACTTTGAAACTGTGAACGTAGTACTGAATATTCTATGTCAAACTATGTTTGAACATGGTTCTGAAATATATAGTGTTGAAATTGAATATCCCCCAGAAATATGGGAAAGTACAGTTGCAACACCTCTTATTGAAAAGGAAGAGATATCAATTGATATTGATATTATAAACAAATATTTTGGTACTGAAATATCTAAATCAGAAGCAATCAAACTAATCGAAAAGAGGAGATTTGATTGTAAAGCTGGAGATGGAAAAGAAATAATCGCTATTATTCCACATTATAGAAAAGATGTTCTTCATTGGGTCGACATAGCGGAAGAAATAGCAATTGCTTTAGATTATAACAAAATAGAGCCAACTAAATGGAAAGTTCTCACAACTGGTGGCCTTCTTCCCGAGACAGAAAGTGAAAATTTAGTACGTGAAATTCTTATTGGTTCTGGAGGAATAGAGGTTTTAACAAATTCTTTAACAGATCCTACTGTGTTAACTAGCAATGTTAATCTAGATGAAGTAGATTTAGTTAAAATAGAAAATCCAGTAAGTATAACTTATAGTGTTATAAGAAATCAAATCTATCCTTTGTTAATAAATATTTTATCTAAAAACACACATGAACCATACCCTCAAGTAATCTTTGAAGTTGGTGAAGTTGCTAAAATTGATAAGAAAAACATAGCAACACAGACAAACATGGCACTTTGTTTTGCTGATGCTGATGCTAGCTTTGAAGATGCTCATAAAAGAATACATCAATTAATGAAGCTTCTAAACACTGATTACACAATTGAAAGTTTAGAACACCCATCATTTACAAAAGGAAGATGTGGAAAAATTATCGTGAATGGTAAAAAGTGTGGAATGATAGGAGAGATTCACCCAAGTATATTGGAAAAAAACCAGATTTGGGTTCCAACAGTGTGTTTCGAAGTAGAACTACCTTACCTACCTACACTAGAATGTAAAATCAAACATACTTTCTAAAAAAACTCTAATTTTTTGTTTTTTCCTTTTTTTCTAATTCTAGAATTCTATCCCATGTTAAATCCATCAGTTTATTGATAACTTCTTGACTTTTTGATGTTTCAATTATGGGAATGTTAGCTTTAGTGGCTTCTTCTACAAGGTATGTTTGTATATTCCTTATTTCACTAAAAGCATCGAGATATCTATCAGCTCGACGATTTTCAACTACTGTTCCTCTTGTTTGAATTCGTTGTAAATGCTCATCTTCATCTTCAAGGTAAAGAAGAAACATAATTACATGAGGTTCCTTTAAAGCTGAAGATTGAAGCATATTTGGTGCTAAATGAACTCCTTCAAGTAATGTGTTCTCTCTTGAATATAAAGCAGATTTTATGGCAGCTTCTACTCCCACAATAACATGCTTACTTTGTTCTTCATAACCTATAATTGATTGTCTAAGAATTGGATTTAATTTAGGCTTTAAATATTTGAATGCTTCATAACTACTACAATGTAATTCCGGAACTAAATTAGGAGCTATGGTTTGCCTTAGAACCTCACGAATCATATCAGTTCCTATTATATTTGTTATATCAAGTCTTTGAGAAAGAAGAGAAGATATAGTACTTTTACCTATACCAGGCACACCTGATAGTAAAACAATAATTGGCTTGTAATTCCCTTCACCTTCATATACTTTATACCGTTCAGCTAAACGCTTATCGATTTTCTCTATTTCCTCTGTTATGATTCTTATCAATTTCTTTTTGTTTATAGGTTTTGGAAGTTCACTAATCACATCCTCAACATGAGTAGCTACTTCAAGAGCTTGATTAGCATCCATCCCAACAGAATATAAAGATGAAGACAAAATTCCTTTTGAGAAATATTCATATTTGTCTCTTCGTGTGCTAATTTTGAGGAAATCGTTAGGTTGCTCTATATTCATCATGAAATAATATTCATCCTTATCTAAAAATTTAACTTTAGGACAGATACAAACATAGGTTATAAGGAATATATCGTTTTAAATGTGGTTTCGTAGCGTTTAAATATAATCTTGAACTCTGTAGATAGTATATTAGTTAAATTGCACAGAATTCTTTCGAATATCAGTAATTATTCCAGTGATATTGTTATGGACTCAGAAACTCAAATTATAGTCAAAGGAAAACCTGAACGAATATTCTCTAGAGGAATTTTAGCTAAAAAACTTGAACTGATAGGTTTCACTCTTTCAGAAGGCTATGAATTTTCCATTCAAGTATATAATGAACTTATTCAGAGAGATGAAAAAATTATAGAAAAAAGAAAACTGGATGAAATCGTTGCAGAACAGATGCAACAAAGCTATAATAAAAAAATGTCAGAACAATATTTGAAGGTTGAGAATTGGCGTGATTCCAAGACTCCTCTGTGGATACTAATTGCTGGAGCAATCGGATCAGGAAAAAGTACACTATCTCGAAAATTAGCTGGTGATCTAGGAATTCAACATGTTATTGGAACAAGTGTTGTAAGGGATGTTTTACGAAAAATATTGTCTGCAGAAGTTATGCCAGAATTGCATTCTTCATCTTACAATGCATATCAAACTCTCAGACCAATTTATAGTAGTAGATTTGAAGATGTTATCTTGGGTTTTGAGAATCACTCAAAATTAGTTAATACAGGAATCGAAGCAGTTCTATCTCGAGCTAACACTGAATCTGTTTCAATCATAGTTGAAGGTGAGCATCTTCTTCCTGCATTTTTTGATGAAACAATATCAACTAAAGACAATGTGTTCTATATGACCATATCAGTTCCAGATTCAACTCTACATAGAGAGAATTTGAGTTCTCAATATACAAAAGAAAAGGAAGTTTTGCTTGAACATTTTGATGACATAAGAAAAATACATGAACACCTAATAAATGAAACAAAAATACGTAAATTACCTCTTATTCTGTCTGAAAGAGGAAAACCTCCTTTGACAGAAGCAAGAAAATTAGTTGTTGAAAAAATAGTATCCTTAGTTTCTTCTCGATAGTAATTCTTTAAAACTACAGAACAATATATTTACAGCCTATGATGTAGTTGCAACGATCTGATTGTTGATGATCGACTTTTGGCTGAGGCACCATAATAGTGATTCTTATGACTAAATATTGCTATATACACAAGAAAAAAGAAGCATTCAAGGAATGTGAACGATGTGGTCTTTCTATTTGCTTTGATTGTTCTAATTCCTACTGGCATACAAATGCTATCTCTTCCATGTTTCTACCACAAAGAAGCAAGGAACAAGAAATGATTTTTTGCTCTAAATGCTTAAAAAAAGCAAGATTAAAGAATGCATTTTTCTCTGGTTTTCTATTAATTATGATTCTAGGACTTATTGCAGCAACAATAATATTTTCTATTGGTTAATTTCTTCATCATTTGATTTTTCGTGTGTTGTTTTTTTTGAAGATGTTTCTTCTTCATCTTCAGAATCATATTCAGCATCAATTTCTTCAAGTTCTTTTATTAAATCTGCATTGCATATAGGACATTCTGTTAAATTACTCGAGATTACAGAACCACAGGAAAAACAAGTAAGTGGTATAAATTCTTCTTCTTCCCAATCAAAAGAGTAAGGTTTTCTTCCCCAAGTTCTAGTTCTCCACTTCTCCAAATCTACTTCTCCATCTTCTTTAAGAAAATCCTTAAGTTCAACAGAAGAAGTAATAATCATTTTTCTTCGTAAGAAATATTGGTATAGCAGCATGAAAAGAGGAAATGCAACTATGTGTACGATTAAAATTAATAGAAATACAATACCTAAGGAATTACTTGTAAGATTGAATATTAATGGGATTACGAAGATGAAAAATATTGAGCTTACAGCCATGGTAAGGATTTCAAGAACAAGAAAGATAGGTAGTGCAAATAAGAAAAGCATCACAATATCAGAAATAACTTGATTCATCGACTCTTTTTTTGAATATTTACCAGAATCCATTTTGAGATATTCTATGTATGTGCGAAGAATTGTAAATGATGTTTTAGTAAATAGCAAAGATAAAGCAAGAGTTAATATTAGAGCTAAAAGAAATAAAATAATAATTAGCCACCATCTGTTAGCAATATAACCAAGAGAACTAACTATACTACTTATGTAACCTAACCAATTCAAATCCGCTTCTCTTAGTAAAGGGTATACAGAACCAGATACTCCAAACACAAATAACAAATAATAGAAAAACACAAAAATACATGAAATCAAATTGCCTAAATCTTGATTTCTTTTTACTAAAATTTTTTCTTGAGAATCCCAAAAATATGCTGTTTGCAAAATTCGAATTCTAGGCATTAAAGAACAATTGTACTAAACTTTTTTAAAAGTTCTCTAAAGGTTTTTAAAAAATATGTTTTTAAACATTATAGACAAGCTTGACCAACAAAATGATCTCGCTAGGAATTGAATGCTCTGCTGATAAATTGGGAATTGGAATAATAACTAGTGAAGGAAAGGTTTTGTCTAATGTAAGAAAAACCTACAAACCTCCTTATGGTAGTGGTATTCATCCTAGAGAAGCTTCTGAATTTCATGCAGCAAACATGGCTGAGGCAATTAATGAAGCTTTCAAAGAGTCTTCAATGAATCCAGATGATATCGATTTAATTTCCTTTACCAAAGGTCCAGGTTTAGGTCCATGTTTACGTATAGGAGCTGTTACTGCTAGAACACTTTCGTTATCCCTTAACAAACCACTAGTTGCTGTTAACCATCCGATTGCACATGTTGAAATAGGAAGATTGGTCGGGAAACTTGATGATCCTGTAGTGTTATATGTTTCTGGTGGTAATACTCAAGTTATAGCACATTCAGAAGGTAGGTATAGAGTATTTGGGGAAACTTTAGACATACCTGTAGGAAACTGCCTTGATGTTTTTGGAAGAAACGCTGGTTTAAGTGATAAGAAACTGCCTATGGGGAGAGTAATCGAGCTTGAAGCATTAAAAGGTAAGAATTACATATCTATTCCTTATGTAATTAAAGGAATGGATGTTTCGTTTTCTGGTATATTAACACACGTAACAAAGTTACTTGAGAATCAACGTTATAGTTTGCAGGATTTGTCTTATAGTCTACAAGAAACTATCTTTGCAATGTTAGTGGAGGTTACTGAAAGAGCTCTAGCCCATACAAAAAAATCTGAAGTACTAGTTACTGGTGGAGTGGCATCAAACAATCGATTGAAACAAATGTTAGAGGAGATGGCTAAATCACACAGTGCAACTTTCAGAGGATTAGATGCAGCTCTAGCTCTAGACAATGGAGTGATGATTGCTTGGTTAGGGATCTTAATGAAAAATGCTGGAATTGAAACAAAAATTGAAGATACTAGAATAAATCAACATTTTCGACCTGAAGATGTAGAAGTGACTTGGAGATTATAATGGTTAAAAATAAATCTACAGCAATCGCATTTGAAATGCAAAAGAAGAACTTCTACAGTATTATTCCATTAGTTGCAACAATAGATGAAGATAAGGATTTGGATGAACTTGACGTGCTATTACTAGATAATATTGAAGCTAAAGAACTCAAATTACTTCTAAAGAAATATACAAGGATAATTGTTGCTTTCTCTTTTAGAACCGCACAATTAGAAAATATTTATCAGAAAATGAAAATTATACATTCCTCCCTCAAACATAAGGATTTGGAAAGAATAACATTTATCACAGGAGGAAGTCATCCATCTGGCGATCCTTTTACAACATTAAAGATTGGTTTTGATTTTGTATTTATTGGAGAAGCAGAATTTTCTTTACCCTTTTTCCTTAAACAATATATGATGAATGATGATATCTATTCTACACCAGGTATAGCTTTTTTTGATGAGAGTTATCTTGATTTTACTTCCACTTCAAAGCCATCAGAGATAAATCTTGACGATTATCCATCTATTTCTAGAAAAAGAGGTTTATACTCTCCTTTAGAAATATCAAGAGGATGTGCATTTGGATGTACATTTTGTCAAGTTCCAACACTATTTCAGCACAAAGTAAGACATAGATCACCAGAAATTATTATTGATACAGCTAAATGGATGGTTCAACAAAATTTAACGGATATTCGTTTCATAACACCAAATTCTTTTGGATATATGTCTTCAAAACCGAGAGAAGTAAATAAAGAATCTATACTATACCTACTGAAATCTCTAAAGACAATTCCCGGGATAAGAAACGTTTTTTTTGGGACTTTTCCTGGTGAAGTTAGACCTGAAACAGTATCACAAGAATTAGTTCAAGAAATAAAAAAATATGCTTCAAACAATCGAATCTCAATCGGTCTTCAATCTGGAAGTAATGAAGTATTAAGAAAAATTAGACGAGGTCATACAGTTGAGGAAGGAGTAAAAGCTATTGATATTTTAATAAAAACTGGTTTTAATCCAGTTGTAGATATTATTATAGGAATGCCTGGTTCAACTGAGCAAGACGAATTAAAAACAATTGATTTAATTGAAAATTTAACAAAGAAAGGAGCAACTATAAGAGCACATGTTTTTATGCCACTACCTGGAACAGCACTAGAACAAACAAAGTATATCCCTGTTTCACAAAAAGTTAGGAAAAGATTAGGTTCTTTAAGTTCAAGTGGAAAAATAGAAGGTAATTGGTCAGAACAAGAAAGATATGCAAAAGAAGCTTGTGAAACAATTGAAAAAATTACAAAACTTCCTCCTCTTAGGAAAGTAAATAATCTTTGATCACTTGATTTTCTCTTAAATGCCGTCCCCTTGCTTCTACTTTAATAGTTCTCTTTAGAACACTTTTTGCGTTTTTCATACTTTGATAGTATCCTTCTTGAAAAGAGAAAAACAGCTCTTTGCAAATTTGAGTATGAGTGCTGATAAAACATTTTTTTATTAATAAAATATCAACGGCTTTATCTTCAACTGCCTTTGAAAATTTACCAAGACCAAAATCAATGAAAATAAGATTGTCTTTTGATTTTACTATGTTGCTAGTAGTAAGATCTCCATGTATTATGTCATTTGAATGTAGTTTTCCAACTAATCTCCCTATCTCTTTAACTAATTCTATTTTACTCTTTTTTGCTCCTTCTGCATTTAATATGTCTTTGACCAGATTTCCTTCAATAAATTCCATCACAATTGTAGCCTTATTCATATTAATTTCAAAAATGAAAGGTGTTTGAACTCCTATTTTCTTCGCAGCTATTAATAAGCGTGATTCAATTATTGTTCTATTATTTCTTAGTTCATCATCAATTTGACTTATTCTATATTTCTTAGGAATTCTTATTTTTCTCATTACATCAAAATCAAACCATTTATCTTTAACTAAAATTGCTTCTGCACCCCATCTATCAAATGATTCTTCGTTTACTTCCTCAAAATTAGGTTTAGTTGTCATTTTTCATCCTCTCTAGGTTTTCTAATGCTGTTATTATCTCATCTCCTATAGTTTGTGGGAGAATTTTGCCCTCTAGAATTGTTTTACCTTTACTTCTGATTACTTCACCTATGAGTGTAACAGGAATGCGTTGTTTCTCTAAATAATTTACTATTTTACTTGCTTTTTCTTTTTCTGCTCCTACAATTAAGAGACCTGAAGAGATTAAACGATAAGGATCGAATTTCAACCATTTAGCTAATTTCTGAATTATAGGAGAAATCACTGGTTTTGTTTTCATATCTATACCAATTTCTCTATATGCAACTATTTCAGCTAGTGCTCCAAATATTCCTCCTTCTGTAGCATCATGTATTAATGATGGTCTAAAATTTCTGTTCAAATCTAAAGCTAAATCGACAATTCTTATTTGAGAACCAATTCTTTTTCCTTCTTCGATTTCATATTTGCTCAATATAGTTTTAACTAAATCTTTTGCTTCTTCAATGATTATTCCTATTCCTTCTGCTCCAATATATCCAATCGCTAACACTAAATCTTCATGTGAAAGCTCATTAGGAACGGAATAATCAGAAGGGACAAATCCTATCATATGACCAGAAACTATGATTGAGTTTACTGATTTTGATATTTCTGTATGACCCCCCAATATCGTAATTCCAAAAGATAAACATTGCTCATGTATTTGTTCTTGTACTTTTGATATTTCTTGAAAAGAAGTTCCATATGGAGCAATAATTGTTGGTAAAAATCCAAATGGAAGAGCTCCAGCACATGCTAAATCATTGGAATTAACAATAACTGCATATTGACCAGGTTCTGGTGTGGGAAATGTTATTGGATCAGATTTGACAACAACAAATACATCTGAAGTATTATTATAATACTCTTGAGCTTTTACCTTCCCCTTTTCAATATCGATAATAGCTACATCTCCACCTATTTTTCCCGCTTCTAACACTCCATCATTCTCATGTCCTCTAAGATTAAGTATTTCCTTCAATTGAGAAAGGGGGAGTTTTCCTTCATCCATTAAAAAATGCTAGATATAACGTTTCTAAAAGTTTTCTTATAAGATAAAAAAACATTCTAGAGTAAATAGAATGTATTGTTAGAATCCCATTGTGTGAAGTATGTGTTTAACAATCTTAAATTTGTAACCAACGTTGATGACATCATTAACATCGGTTGTCATACCAACTAACAATTTTCCATCTGTACAGTCTTCTACAATTATTTGAACAACTTCAGCATTCAAAGCTTTGATTTCATTTTCTGATTTTATCATTTCATAGATTACCCTTGGATATTTTGTTAGGGTTTCTAGGACGTAAACTATTTTTCTCTCCTCAAGATTACCTGCATACAACTCACCCATAGTACCCCCTTCCTTGGGAAAGATATAAGCTGATGCAGCTGGAGAATCACAACTTCTTATTGACGAGAATAATAGAGATGTAATGGCTCTTTTATTAGCTTCATTTAGAATATCTTGTGTCATTTCACTTGTATCGATTTTAGGTACTGTTTCGAATGGTCTAATTTTCTCATAGGTTTCAATTTTAGTATCAACTTGTTCTTGATGGATTGTTTGTTCCATTGGTGCAACTATTTCAGGTTTCTCAATCCCTAGTCTAGTGAATATCTTGTCCATTTCATTATCTATTCTAGGAGGAGTACGATCCATGAGTGTTTTACATACTATATTTAACAATTCATAGTTAGTATTATTATTCCAACCAAAAAGAACGCTACCTCCAAGATTCTTTATGTATTCTAGGATTTTTGGACGTATTTCTGCGCTTATATTTTCTACTCTAGAGACAAACAACAAAGTCACATCAATGAATGTGATATATGTGGCTCTATAACGACCTCGAAAAATTGTGATTTCAAAATACCTTCTTACCCATTGATAAAATTCAATAGGTTGTATAAAATATTTGTAAACCTCTTCTCTTTCATATTCATCTCTAATACTTTCTACTTCGTATATATTCTGTCCTTTGTTATCATAAACAATAACGGCAACTAAAGGATTTATGTCAATCTTCGGAAATGGCATAAGACCTCAACTAGTTTCTACTATGTTGTTTTTTGCTAATAAACTTTATTGGAA
>JAEOTG010000221.1 GCA_016839985.1 Candidatus Heimdallarchaeota archaeon
AGAAAATGAATATTACAATAAAGACAACAATTGCTAGAGCCAGATAATATTTTAATGAAACTTGGTTCTCAATTATAGGAAGTAGAATTGTCCAAACAAAAAGGAAACCGATGATAGCAAATGAGCTAAAAATCATTATTATTCCTATTATTTTGTCATTCATTCTCTGACCTCTTGAAGAGGGTATGAATTACATTTATTTAGTTTTTTCCTCTACTTACATCTCTATATCGATGCCTAAAGCCATTTTAATAAGAGCGCGAACTTGGTCTTCAGCACTTTCATATTGAGCTTTTTTTCCCGGAACTTCTACAATCACAGGATATGGGTTTATTCGGATTCTTCTAATCAAATCAGCGTTTGCTTTTGCTACTTCTTCTGTTATTATTAGAACTGCAATTTCTGGATCGTCTGCAATAGTACGTAATAATTTTGCAGATTTTTCAGGTTCTTCTGTGTAAATTTCAGAAATGCCTGCTAGTTTAAATCCCATTGAAGTTTCTTCATCGCCTATGCTTACAATTTTGTTCCTTTGTTGAGAACTCATTAGCAAATCACACTTCTTAGAATATATTAGTTAAAATATAATCAACTGCTTTTTTCTCTATTTTCTTTGCTTTTTCCTTAAGTTTATTCTGCTCTTCTTCAAAAACATTGAGGATTTTGGTGTATTCTTTTTCAACCTTGTTTCCTACGTTAGAGAGTATTTTGTCAGCTTCTTCTTTTGCTTGAATTTCTGCATCTCTAATCCTTAGCACTGCTTTTTTCTCTGCTTCCATAATGGTATTCTGTTTTGAAGCTTCAGCTTTCTTTAGCTTTTGTTCACATTTTTTCTCTGTTTCTCGGATAATCTTTAGGAATTCAACACTCATAGTATCGCCTATTTGATTAGTTCTTGAAATAAACCTTAATTACATTTTTAAAACATTTTGTTACGTCTTATTTGAATATTTTTTTCAAATATTGCTTTCTTTTGTCGAAAAAGATTTAATTATACGTTAGTATCAAGAAGACGATGAAAAGAAAATTTTTTGGTACAAATGGGATTCGAGGAGAAATCGGAGAGTTTTTTACACCTGTTTTTGTATCAAAAATGAGTTCAGCTATTGCTACCTTCATGAAGAACAAAGGAACGATGGTTGTTGGATCAGATAGTAGAACAAGCAGTCCTGCAGTTAAATATGGAGCAATTTCTAGTATTCTATCAACTGGAATTGAAGTTATTGATTTAGGTACGGTTCCTACTCCTCTTCTTCAATTTGCTGTCACTTACTTGAAAGTGGATTTTGGTATAATGGTTACGGCAAGTCACAATCCACCTCATTTTAATGGAATTAAGGTTGTTGACTCTGATGGTATTGAAATTGATATTCATAAGCAGAAGTCAATCGAGGAGATTTATGAGAGAGAGAAATTTGATTATGTATCATGGGAAGGAAACAAATACGTAACAAAAATTGATTTGACAAAAGAGTATATTGACCAAATAACTAGCTTTGTTAATGTTGAAAAAATTCAAAAAAGAAGACTCACTTGTGTTGTAGACGGTGGAAATGCAGTTGGTGCCCTTACTACCCCTCTAGTGTTGAAAAACTTGGGGATTCGTGTATTAAGTATTAACAGTAATTTGGATGGTCATTTTCCTGGTAGAGGAGTGGAACCTATTCCAGAAAAATTAACATTAATGGGAGAAACTGTTATGCAAACAAAAGCTGATTTTTCTATAGCTCATGATGGAGATGCAGATAGAGCTATTTTTGGAGATGAAAAAGGTATTGTGCATTATGGAGATAAATCTATAGCTTTGTTCCAGAAATGGTTATTACAAGATGAACAAAATAAGAAGTTTGTTACACCAGTAAGCTCATCCAGAATTATCGAAGATATATCAGAAGAAATGGGTGGAGAAATAGTTTGGACACCAGTTGGGTGTATTTATGTGAGTAGAACTATGAAAGAGAAAGATTCCTTACTAGGAGGAGAAGAAAATGGTGGAATCTTTTACGCTCCTCATCAATGTGTTAGAGATGGTTCAATGGCTGCAGCATTAATGGCAGATATTCTAGCCCAAACTAATAAAACATTCAGCAAACTAGTAGAAAATCTTCCACAATATTATCAGAAAAAGGATAGGATAGATTGCCCCAACAAATTGAAAGAAAGAGTAATGGAGTATGTTAAAAATAATGTACAGAAAGCTTCAGAGATATTAACAATAGATGGTGTAAAATTAATTTATCCAGATAGCTGGATTTTAATCAGACCTTCAGGAACTGAACCTATATTTAGAATCTTCGTGGAAGCAAAAACAAACGATAAGGCAGAGAAAATGTTAGATGATGGTTTAGGTATGGTTAAGGAAGCTCTAAAGAACACTTAATAACTGGGTTTTTCGCATAAAACAAATTAAATAGTTAAAATTTGATTTAAGAAGTTCTACGTACAAGATTACCAAGATGTGATTTAACAAAACTTAAAAAAAGAAACCTAAAAGTTGGGTAACGAACTGAGAGTAATTGATATGGTAGCAGCTGATTCTAAACAAGTTGGTATAATAGACAGAATTGCGGGACCTGTAGTTCAAGCCTCAAATATGTTAGGTTCTAAACTTTACGATGTAGCTAGAGTTGGAGACGAGAAACTAGTTGGTGAAATAATTCGTCTAATTGATGATATAGCTACAATTCAAGTTTATGAGAGTACAGAGGGATTAACGCCAGGAGAACCGGTTCATTTAACTAATGCCCCATTATCTGTCGAACTTGGACCTGGGTTAATAAGACAAATTTTTGATGGTATTCAAAGACCTCTACCCTTGATTAGACTTCAATCTGGAGATTTCATTACTAGAGGGATAGAAATTCCGGGTCTAGATCATAAAAAACTATGGGATTTTGAACCAATCGCAAAAATTGGAGACAAAGTAGAAGGTGGAGATATAATAGGTGAAATTCCAGAAACGCCAACTGTTGATTTTAAATTATTGATTCCTCCTTATATCCGAGGAAAACTAGATTTTATTGCAAAAAAAGGAGATTATACAATTGACGAAATAGCTGCTACTGTTGCGACTCCTGAAGGGAAGAAAGTTGATTTACAATTTTATCATGAATGGCCAGTAAGACAGCCAAGACCTTATAATAGTAGATTACCACCAAATGTCCCCTTAATAACAGGGCAAAGAATTTTTGATACCTTTGCCCCTATAGCGAAAGGAGGAACAGGAGCTATTCCTGGTGGTTTCGGTACAGGAAAAACTGTTAGTCAGCACCAGTTAGCTAAATGGTCAGATGCTAAAATAGTCGTGTATGTTGGATGTGGAGAAAGAGGTAATGAAATGACTGATGTACTCAGAGAGTTTCCAAGATTAGTTGACCCTTATACTGGGGGACCTCTAATGGATCGAACAGTTCTAATCGCTAACACATCAAATATGCCTGTTGCTGCAAGAGAAGCAAGTGTTTATACAGGAATTACTTTGGCTGAATTCTTCAGAGACATGGGATATGATGTAGCAATGATGGCGGATAGTACATCAAGATGGGCGGAAGCCATGAGAGAGATTTCAGGAAGATTAGAAGAGATGCCTGGTGAAGAATCATTTCCTGCTTATCTTGCATCTAGAATTGCACAATACTATGAACGTGCAGGAAGAGTACTAACAATTGGAACTAATCCACGTGAAGCGAGTATAAGTGTTGTTGGTGCAGTTAGCCCCCCAGGGGGTGATTTCAGTGAACCGGTTACACAGAATACATTAAGAATAGTAAAAGTATTTTGGGCTCTATCTAAGGAATTAGCAAGTAGAAGACACTTTCCTGCAATTGATTACTTACTTAGCTATACACTTTATTGGTCTGCTTTAGAGAAATATTATGCTGATAACGTTAGTCAAGAATTTCCACAGCTAAGAACAGAAGCATTAGCATTACTACAAAAAGATAAAGAGCTTCAAGATATTGTCGCACTTGTAGGACCTGATGCATTACCTCCAAGTGAAAAAATATTATTAGAAACTGCAAGGATGATAAAAGAAGACTTCTTACAACAAAACGCATATCACGATACAGATAGTTTCTGCAGCCTTCAAAAACAATATTTGATGCTAAAAACGATATTACGTTATAATGAAAAAGCTTCAGAACTTTACAGAAGAGGAGTCAATGTTACCGATATCTTTGAGCACGAAATTGTTACTAAGGTAGCAAGAATGAAATATATCGAAAAAAGTGATGTTGAAACTAACCTAAACGAATTGATGAAAGAGATAGATGGTTTGGTAGCACAAAATTTTGGAGATGAGGGATAAGTATAGGAAGGTTATAAAATGACAGTAAAAGAAAAATATGAATCTAGAGAATTTCAAACTGTAACTGAAGTTTCAGGACCATTAATGTTTGTTGATTTAAAAGGGATGGGTGGAGTATCTTATGGTGAAATAGCAGAAATTACAACTACATCAGGAGAAAGAAGAAGGGGGCAAGTTTTGGATGTCTCAAAGAATTTAGCAATTATTCAGTGTTTTGAAGGTACTTCAGGATTGGAAACTAAAGATACAATCTGTCGATTTTTAGGCGAAACCATGAAAATCGGTGTTAGTCGTGAAATGCTTGGTCGTGTTTTCAATGGAAGAGGAGAACAGATAGATGGTGGTGGGGACATTATACCAGAAAAAATACTGGACATTACTGGAGCGCCTATAAATCCTTCTGCACGTCGTTATCCAAAGGAGTTTATTCAAACAGGTGTTAGTACAATAGACACTTTACTAACTCTTGTTCGTGGTCAAAAATTACCATTATTCAGTGGAAGTGGACTTCCACATAACATGCTTGCTGCTCAAATTGCACGACAAGCAAAAGTTCTAGGTTCAGAGGAGGAGTTTGCAGTTATCTTTTCTGCAATGGGTATCACTGCTGATGAAGCACGCTTTTTCAGAGATGATTTCGAAGAAACAGGAGCCCTTGATAAGGTTGTTTTATTCCTTAACCTAGCAGATGACCCAGCTATTGAAAGACTCTTGACACCTAGATTAGCATTAACTGTTGCAGAACATCTTGCATACGATCACGATTATCACGTTTTAGTAATTCTTACTGATATAACTGCTTATGCTGAATCTCTCCGTGAAGTAGCTGCTGCACGAAGTGAAGTTCCAAGCAGAAGAGGATATCCGGGATATATGTATTCAGATTTTTCTACAATTTATGAAAGAGCTGGAAGAATACATGAGAAAAAAGGATCAATTACTCAAATTCCAATTTTAACACTACCCAATTATGATATTACACATCCTGTACCTGATTTAACTGGGTATATTACAGAAGGTCAAGTTTATGTTGATATAGGATTGAATCGAAAAGGTCTTTACCCCCCAATTAATCCTTTGCCTTCACTATCAAGACTCATGAAAGATACTATAGGACAAGGATCTACAA
>JAEOTG010000222.1 GCA_016839985.1 Candidatus Heimdallarchaeota archaeon
AAATTTTCTAGTCTTAAAACAATTAAACTTCTTGGACCAAACTTTTCTCGAAATCTTTTCAATGTCGGATCAATAGAACCACTTTCATTATTGATTCTTTCAACAATCTGTTCTTCGTCAATTGTCTTAAACACAAATTTTCTATCAAGAAATTTATCAGAATAAGAGAGTAATTTTTCTTCCAAGGTTTCAGGAATATAATCCTTTTTAGGTAAACCAAGTTTAGATGCCTCTTCAGCAGTAATTCCAGCACCAACATGTTTCTCAACCATTCTTAAAACTGGTTCAGAAAATCCAAATTTCCTAATTATCTTAACTCCTTCAACCGCATGACCAATACCATGTGTCACACTCCTACCAATATCATGAAGATAAGCAGCTGTCTCTAATGACTCCAAATCTATATCATAACCTTTCTTTTTCATTATTTTACCTAATTTAACAGCCTTTTCAGCCACTTTTTCTATATGATTTATCACATTAGGCTGTGTAACAAGTTTTAACCTCATTAATTTCTTAGCTTTCTCAATTGTTAGTGTCATTTAACCACTGAAAAGTTATAACATAACTCATATAAAAAGTTTTTGTTAAACAATAGAAAGTAATCATGAGAAATATTAAGAAGGAAATCAGGATTGTTGGGTTTGATGATGCACCTTTTATTCCTAGATCAAAGGGTAACGTCCCAATAATAGGTGTAGTATTTCGTGGTGGAAAATTCCTAGATGGTATTTTCAAGACTGAAATTGAGATAGACGGAATGAATGCTACTAATATATTGACTAGACTATTGAACAATTCCAAACATAAAGAACAGTTAAAGGTGATAATGCTTAATGGAATAACAATGGGTGGTTTCAACATGATTGATATTTCTAAACTTTCAAAAAAAACTGGATTGGCAGTAATCGTCATAAACAGAAAAAAACCTAACTTAAAAAAAATAAAGAAAGCTTTAAAAAGATTTAATAACTTTGAAAAAAGATGGGGATGTATCAAAAATGCGGGAAGTATATATATGATGAAATTAGAAAAGAATAAAAATACCTATTATCAATTTAATGGATTAAAACAAAAAGAAGCAGAACGGATAATAAAGTTGAGTTGTACTAGAAGTTTGATACCAGAACCTTTGAGAGTAGCTCATCTTATAGCGTCTGCATTAATAAAAGGTGAAAGTGGAGGGAGAGCGTGAAAAATAAAGAAACTATTGAAACTATAGCTTATATATTGCTTGGAGTAATTGCTGCTTATTCACTAAATTTTGGAATGGGTGTGGTATTAGGAACAAACTTACCAGTTGTAGCAGTAGTTTCAGATTCTATGACTCATGATTCTACAACATTGGAGAGGCATTATGAATACCTTCAAACAAATTTTGGTTATACTGAAGAAGAAATAAATTCTTGGTCCATTAAAGATGGTTTTTTTAAGGGAGATGTTCTAGTCGTCAAAGGGATAAAAAGAGATGATTTAAGTATTGGTGATGTCATTGTTTACAGTATTCAAGGTCAGTCAACTCCGATTGTGCATAGAGTAATAAAGATTGAGGGTGAAAAAATTATAACAAAAGGTGATCATAATCCATCTTATGATCCATGGGAACTCAATAAAATACATGGCGAAGCCGTGTTAGTTATACCTTATTTGGGTTGGCCTAAGTTGATCTTAACAAAAATATGGGGAGGAATATTAGGATGATATTCTGTGAGAAATGTGGAAATTTGATGATAGCTGAGAAGAAAAAGGGTAAAATGAAATATATTTGCAGAAAATGTGGCCATACTTCTCGTGGAAAAAAAGTAGTAAGTACTAGTATTTCTGAAAAAGTAGAAGAAAAAGAAGAAAAAATTCCTGTTATTTCAGAAAAAGATGTACTCGAAGAATTTCCAAAAACTAAGATTATTTGTCCAAAATGTGAAAATAATGAGGCCTATTGGTTTATGCAACAGACTAGGTCTGGAGATGAACCTCCCACAAGATTCTATTGTTGTAGTAAATGCGAACATAAATGGCGTGAATATTAATATTTAAACCTCAAAGTTATTTTTCGATGCCATTCAAAAACCATTATGTCAAAAGAAAAATTCCTGAAATAAACCCTAATATAGACTTGAAAGTTAAAATTTTGGGATTTGTTGTTGACAAGAAAGATGATACTATATTGTTAGATGATGGAAGTGGGAAAGTTAAAATTTTTGTTGATATGCCTGGAATTATGGAAAAAATAAACATAAACCAGTTATTAAGAGTTTTTGGGTCCACTCTCCCTATAGATAATGGTTTTGAGATAAAAGCAGATGTTGTTCAAGATTTATCAGGTTTAAATATAGATTTATATAAAAAAGTTGAGGAATTGTATAATAAAATGGGGGTGTGATTAGTGTTCAAAGCAGTTATGTCAGATAGTGGTTTACTCAAAGATTCGATTTCTACTATCGGAGAATTGATAGATGAAGGTATTTTCAAAGTTAATAAGAATGCATTAAGTTTGGTAGCAGCAGATAGAGCAATGGTAGCTGTGGTTGATTTCAAATTACCTGCTACTGTATTTGACAAATTCGATATTGACAAAGAACAAGATATTGCTATAAACATAACAAATTTAGTCTCAGTACTTAAGAGAGTGGGTTCAAATGAGAAGGTTGAATTGAATTTGAAAGAAAATAAATTAGAAATATTAATGACAAATTCATCTAAAAGAAAATTCACTGTTCCTTTGCTCGATATATCAAAAGAAGAAATTCCACCTATTGATCAATTGGAATTCACTGCAAAGGCTAAAATTAAGGCTGATATTCTTAAAAGTGGGGTAGAAGACGCAGATGTAGTGAGTGATTCTGTTGTTCTTGAGGCCTCTAGTAATTCATTTAACATGAAGGCAACTGGAGATATTAGCTCTACAGAATTAACTCTTGAAAAGGGAAATGAAGCTTTATTGGATTTAGGTGTAACTGGTGTTGTTAAATCAAGATATCCTCTTGAATACTTGAAAAAAATGATAAAGGCATCTAAATTAACAAATGAAATAAGTTTGAGATGGTCCAAGGACTACCCAATGAGAATGGACTTTACGTCAGTCGATAAAGTCAGTATGGGATTTATATTAGCTCCAAGAGTTTCAGAAGATTAAATTAAGAAAGTTTGTATTTTGATAAAACTTTAATGTATTTATCCATTTTCTTTATTTCGTTTTCTAATTTCTCTATAGCGTTAATTAATCTCTCACTATTTTTAGCTTTAGAATTTTTAATTTCTTTTTTATAATCATCAAATTCTTGAAGACTACCTGATATGTTTTTTTCTATTCTAACAAGTAATGCTTTTCTCAATCCGTCAAGCAAACTCCCATTAGATTTAAGATATAATTTTCTATCACCAGGCTTTTTTACTCTTTTTACCATCCCTACTGTTTCTAGAAAATCCACACTCAAAGATATCATGGAAGAAGAATAACCAGTTTCTCTAGCTATTTCTGTTAAAGAAATTGGATCATCATGAATTAACAAACAAGCTATGATTCTACCATGAATTTCAGAATAACCAAGGCTATTTGCCGTATTAGCAAAGGTAGAATATATTTTTTCTTTGATTTTATCTCTCATTTAATCTTATTTGTTTATCTAAAATAAACTATTTAAACTTTTAAAAAGTATTAAAACTTATGAAAGTCAGGAACTTTAAAACAAGCAAAAATTCAACTATTAGAACCTATAAAGAGTTCGAAGAGAAATTAGGTAAATTAGTTGACAATAAATCTATTGTTTTAAGAGTAACTAGAAGTCTTTGCCCTGATTGTATTGATGATGGAAAATTAAAGGAAGCTAAGATTGATGCTGTGATTTATGAAAAAGATGGGAAAGTCTGGATAGCAAAAGAATGTCCTAAACATGGTGTGATAAAAGACCTTTATTGGGGAGATTCTAAAATGTACAAGAGAGTAAGAAAGTTTGCTGATCCTGGGATTAAAATACAAAATCCTCAAATAAAAAAACCTTTCAACAAAATAAATTGTCCTGATGATTGTGGTTTGTGTTCAAAACATAAATCTCATACAAACTTAGCGAATATAGTAGTTACTAATCGTTGTGATCTTTCATGTTGGTACTGTTTCTTCTTTGCAAAAAAAGGCGAAGCAATTTATGAACCTAACCTAGAGCAAATAAGAATGATGCTAAGAACAATGAGAAATCAAAAACCTGTTTATTGTAATGCAGTCCAATTGACAGGTGGAGAACCTTCTTTAAGAGAAGATGTAATTGACATAGTCAAAATAGCAAAGGAAGAAGGTTTTGATCACATCCAGTTTAACACAAATGGTATTGAATTTTCACGGAGTCTTCAGTTTATTAAAAAATTAAAGAAATATGGAGCAAATTATGGAAGTATTATAGCCTATTTGAGTTTTGATGGTGTTAGTCCTAAAACTAACCCAAAAAATTATTGGGAAATACCTCAGATTTTAAATAATTGTAGAAAAGTTGGTTTTCATGTTGTTTTTGTTCCAACTGTTATCAAAGGAATTAATGATCATGAATTGGGCGATATTGTCAGATTTGCTGCTGGTAATGTAGGTGTTGTTCGTGGAATCAACTTTCAACCAGTATCCCTTGTTGGTAGAATGACATCTAAACAAAGAGAAAAACAAAGGATAACTATCCCTGATGTATGCAAAAAATTAGAAGAACATACTAATGGTCAGATAAGTAGAGATGATTTTTATCCAGTTCCTTTCATGACCAGTGTGACCAGATTTGCTGAAGCTATGAAAGATAGATCTCAATATAGATTATCGTCACATTTCTCGTGTGGTGTAGGAACTTATGTTTTCTTAGAAGATGGAGAATTCATTCCGATAACAAGATTTGTTGATGTTGAAGGATTGTTTTCTTATTTAGATCAATTGGCTAAAAAAATAAAAAATAGCAAATCAAAGAAAGTCAGTAAAACCATATCGTCTCTAAGATTATTATGGAAAAT
>JAEOTG010000223.1 GCA_016839985.1 Candidatus Heimdallarchaeota archaeon
ATTATATGAAGGAGATGAAACTCAAATAGCAGTTCATCTTGACACATCTTCAGCTACTGACGGAGATTATTATGGAGAAATCCAGATAATATCTGAAATTCCTAAGAATTCTATTGCGAATCGTTTATTGAGTTGGAGTTAATGAAAAAAATAATTTTTGGTTTAATCCTAGTCTTGGTACTATCAATAGTAAATGCACAAAATATTGAAGTGTATATTGGAAATGTTTTAGACTTAGAAATATTGAGTTTTAAACACACTTCTGAATTGAAATCATATGAACCATTTAAAGTTGGTTTTGAGATTCTGAATTCAGGAAGTCTTGGTTATAGAGCTAGAGTTAGATTGGATATCATAAAAAACAATGAGACAATTTATACAGGTTGGTCTAATGAAGTACCATTATGGCCAGGAGACAGTCAATACTTCGAACTTTTTTGGTATTCTGGTAACGTAACAGGCGATTTTATTGGTAAAGTCAAGATTTACCATGCAAATGAGATCAAAGAATTAGAACCAATTAATATTAAAATTAAAGGTTCAAACACTCCTGAAAAAAACATTCAAATCACAAGTTTCAAAACACTTAAAGACAAAGTAGAAGTTAAAATAAAGAGTAGTCAAGAACTGAAAGACATCATAATTATACCTTCTGGCTATCCATATGGTTGGATTTTTGAACAATCAAAAATAGATAGTATAAATCAGAATGAAGAAAAAAAGATTGTAATAAAATATGAACCAACTATTTGGGAACCTACTGAAGTTGAGATACATGTGTTCACAGAAGATGGTAATCAATATACCAGTAAATCTTTTTTGATGAAAAGACAAAAACCTTCTACGACTCTAATAACCTATTTTGCCCAAATTCTCAAGAAATTTGTATTTTTCTTATTTTAAAAACTACTTCTTAACACTATAATCTTTAAGTGAGTATTAAATCACATCAATATAGAAAACATTCCTATTATCGATAATGTTTAAATATAATTATTAACTAAATTTATTATAAGTAGCGAATAACTTTATTGGAAAGAGTGTGTCTTCAAGTGAAACCAAATATTCGGAATGACTTTGAAAAACGAATTCTTGATTTATTGAGTAAAAAATTATTGTCTGTTTCTCAAGTTGCTAGGGAAATTGGAATGAGAAGGGATGTTACTGCGGGTTATCTTGAGGCGTTAAAAAATCAAGGTAAATTAGATTTTTTCAAGGTTGGTCGTTCCTATGTCTATAAGACGACAAAGAGGTGGAAAAATGACTAGAGTCATCGGAATTGTTTCTGGAAAAGGTGGTGTTGGAAAAACAACAACCACTATAAACTTGGCAACTGCCTTAATGGGATTTGGACAAAATGTAATAGCAGTTGATGCAGATGTTAAGATGTCTGGTCTTGGTTTGCAACTTGGAATGTATCACTTTCCTGTCACATTAAATGATGTTCTGATGGAAAGAGGTTACATACAACAAGCATTATATATTCATTCTTCTGGTTTGAGAATAATTCCAGCTTCACTTTGTGTAGAAGATGTTAGAGTTTCAAGATTAAAACATGTTTTATCAGATCCATTTTTAAAAGATAACATAGTTGTTGTTGATGCACCCCCAGGTCTTGAAAAGAATTCAATTTCAATATTAAAGTCCTGTCCTGAAGTCTTGATAGTCACAACTCCTGAGATACCATCTATAACAGATGCGATGAAGATAATTTGCACTGCAAAAAAAATGGACACTAAACCAATAGGTATAATCGTGAATATGTACAAGAATAGGAATTCTCATCAAATTAATTTTAAAGAAATAGAATCAACCTGTGGAATACCTGTAATAGGTACGATACCTGAAGATAAGATTATTAAGAAAGGTTTATTCTTTGGAGTTCCTTCTGTTCTTTTGAATCCATATTCTCCCTCATCCTTAGCATTCAAAGAAATAGCTGCTCGTATTATAGGAGAGAATTATATCCCACCAAAATTTGCCTTTATAAAAAGATTTTTTGGAGGATTAAAAAAATGAAAAAAATTCCATTAATCATTCTCATTACCTTTTTGTTAATGCTTTTTCCAGTCAAGGCAGGTGCTTTAGAAATTAAAGTAGAACCTGCTGAGGCTTGGATTGGCAATGACGTCAGAATATCTTGTTGGTATACTGGCAATGCAACACTAGAAGAACCCTGGCTTTTTATTTCTAAAACTCCGAGTTCTTGGAATTTAACTTTGCATCGATCAAATAGTACCTATTATTGGGTTGATTTCACGCCCCCTCAAAACCCCCCTCTTTTAGGTACTTACCAAACATATTGTTCTGACGGAGCCGTTGATTCTTCCCAAATATCTTTTGAAATTAATAGTCTAAGTTCTACTATAACTGATTATCCGGAAGAAGTTTATTTGGGTAAAGAAATCATACTGAGTGCTAGAGTGATTGAAGAAGGAGATTATGAACAACTCATTTCTAGTAATATTGACTTCCAGATTTATCTCAACGATATAAACATCCCAATCGATCCTCAAACTTACTACACTGGAGATAAATGGTCGATAATAACAGAAGATCTACCTTGGACTATCAATCCAGGTCAATACAACCTTGATCTTAGGGCAACATACAAAGGAAATACTGTTTCAAATAAAAAGAGTGTTCAAGTCAAAGCTCCTGTTGAATTTGATTTCATTAATGTTGATGA
>JAEOTG010000032.1 GCA_016839985.1 Candidatus Heimdallarchaeota archaeon
AGGTCTTCAGCTAATCTAGCCATTGTAGCTTTATGTTTCCATTTAATCTTAGAGTTTTTCAGCTCTCTTTTGTCAATTATATAGAGATTAAACAAACTGTGGAGCTCATCCCAAAGGTCATTCCATGATGCATAGAAGGTGCTAAATCCAGGAACAAAGAGTATACTAAAATCACTAGGATGTTTACTTTTTTTTGTATAAATGAAATGAAGTTCTGCACCATCACTCATTCTAACATATTCTCTAGATGCATCCTTAACAAATAGTTTTTTTTGAGTGTAATCATCACCTGGAGTATACTTATCTTCACTCATCACTAATTTAAGAAAATGAGTCTTATTAGAAATTTTGGGTAGGTTTATTTCCCCTCTATAATATCTTTAATCACTTTGGCAAAATCTCTTGCTCCTGGTAAATGATGCATATAGCTAAAATCTGGAACTTGTACATATTTACTGCTTTTAATAAATCCATGAATCACTTTTGATTCATCTTCAGTATGCATAGATTCTTCAACCGCTCCAATAATCCATGTAGGTGTCTTGATTTTCTTGTAATCTTCTGCTGCATCCCACCAAGTTAAGCATTTAGTTTTTTTATAACGCATGGCACTTGCTCTCCCCATATATTCCTTGTAAGCATCACGCTGAGGTCCTTTAGGCATAACCATAGTAAGCCAGAGTTTTCCTATAGTTTTCAACAACCAGTTTATTAAGAAAGAGGGAGTAAACTTGGACATATAAATGAGTTTAGAAGGTAATATTGGTGTTCTAATTATCCCAACCATTATAGCTCCAGCAGGATCAATCATTTCAGCAGCTAAAGCTCGTCCAACATACAAAGTTGCGGAACTAGCAGCAATAATGAATGTCTTTTTTTGATCTAGATTCAAATTCTCTATAGTATCTTTGATATCTAATCCTGATCTATTCATATCTCCTTTATGACTCCATTTTACTTTCGAAGTGCTCTTCTCTCTGGTTTCGAGAACATAAAGGTTAAAATCTTCGTACAACTCATCCCAAAGATCATTCCAGGACATAGGTAGAGATGCATAACCAGGAATGTAAAAAATATTGTAACCATCAGGTTTCTTTGTTGTATAGTAGACAAGTAATTCTGCTCCATCTGAAACAGGTACATATACTTTTGTAGATTCTTTGTAGAATAATTCTTTCTTAGGAGGTAACTGATACTTGTTGGAATTCATTGTTGGAAGGCAACTAATAGAAGACATATAAAAATTATTAGGAATGAATTTTAGTAAGTAAAATTTCTTCTTCTATAATTTTTTTAAGCATAATAGTAAATTCCTCAACTCCTGGTTTCATATGAATAAAATCATAGCTAGGAACATCTAATATTTTACTATTTTTTATCAATTGATTTACTTTGTTTACTTCTTCAAGTTTATGATATTTATCACCTGAAGTTCTGATTATATAAACTGGACAATTTGTTTCAGAGAAATCTTCAGTAGCATTCCAGTCATGTAAACTTTTACATATCTGCCATCTCCGAACATCAACATTGTTTATCCTTTCATAGAAAATTTGTTTTTGAAAACCGTCAGAAACTCTCTTCTTTAAATATATTCTAGCAACCAATTTCCCCAATGGATCTAGCAAGAAAGGTGGTAAAGGAAGTAATAGTTTGACCATTAATCTAGGACTTCTTGCTATAGTAGCTGGTCCTGTGAAAAAACAAAGGAGGGGATTGATCATCTTTTGACTTATACAATGTGCAACATAACTAGCTCCACTGCTAGAAGAAAAGAAAATAACTCTATTTTCATCTATTCCTAAATAATGTAATGCTTCAGTAATATCCAATGCAATTCTTTGAGTTGTACATTCACTTTTCTTAGTTAGCTTATTAGTAGGTTTATCTCTTGGATCTAGAACAATAAGGTTAAATTTTTTATGCAATGCATCCCAAAAATCCGACCAAGGAAAAACACCAGAAGCAAATCCTTGAACGAAGAAAAGAACTAAATTCCCCTTTTCTTCATAATTAATCGAATGATAACAAAAAATCTCCTCTCCATCTGACATTAGAATATATTCTTTGTTAGAATTATTAACAAATGTCCTTTCTTGAACATAATTCTCATCGAAATTATAGGAATTACTCAACATAGTCAATCAAATCGTATTTTTCTACAACTGCATTTGTTTGTTTCATTCAATATGTGGTGAGAGAGTTATTTGAAAACTATTTACTCCTGTACTATTGAAGACACATGGACTGAGTTCCCACTGCCGTACTTCTTTTAGTTTAGCTATTTTTCTGAGTTCATTTTCAATCTTTTTATTGTACTTTGTATTATTAGCATCAGTAAAAAGTAAGTCATACTCTAAATCAGGTGATATGAATTCTTCAAACCTCTGATAAACTTTCTTTAATGCACCATTGAATCCTATTCCTGCACCTATGCTTTGAGGAGGACTGTCCAATACTATATGATATAGAGGCTTTAGTTTCATAACTTTGGACATGATATTTAGAGAAGCTTTCTTTTGAATTTTGCCTGTCTTAAATAATCCTTCAAATGAAGGAGAAACTCCAACAGTGAGAATCTGAGTTTTCATTTTATCTAATTCAGATATAACTTCAGGAACAGTTTTTCCTTTCTTCAATAACTTGATTGCATTATAAAC
>JAEOTG010000224.1 GCA_016839985.1 Candidatus Heimdallarchaeota archaeon
AAGAGAATGGGGATATAAAACAAAAATTTTAGCTCTCTTAGAATTATTGAAAATTGACAAAATGTTGTTCTTTCCTGATACTCGTTTTCCTTGGATTAAACGAGCTTTTAAACAAGGTGAGAAAGCAATCAAAGAAAACAAAATAGACTGCATTATTGTTTCTGCACCAATTTTTACAGCTTTTGTAGCAGCAGAAAAACTCTCAAAAAAATATGATATCCCCCTAGTTCTAGATTACAGAGATCCTTGGAATGGAAGTCCTTACATCAAATATCCAAATAAGTTCACAGAAAGAAGATATAGGAAAAAAGAATTAGAAATAACTAAACAAGCTTCAGCTGTTGTTACTGTTAGTAATGAATGTGCAAATTTGATTGCACAAAATATTGAAAAACCTGTGTCAGAAATTGATGTGATTTACAATGGTTTTTTCCACGAAAAAATTCCTAAATTTGAACAGGAAGAGAAAAATAAATCTTTCACAATAACTTATGTAGGTAGTTTATACATATTGAGAAGAAAACCTTTTACTAACTTTCTGAAAGGATTTTATGACTTCGTGAATAAAGAAGGTTTAACAAAAAAAGATGTTCAAATAAACTATGCAGGAATGACTTCAAGAAATTATATCAGTAGGATGTTGGAAACTACTAAAACTAAAGAATATTTTAGAGATTTAGGATTTATCCATGATAAAAAAGAATATTACAAAATTCTTCAAAAGACACACATTTTAGCATTGATGATCCCAGAAAAAGGAGAATATGCATTACCTACTAAGCTGTTTGACTATATGAATGCAAATTCTCGTATTTTGTTTGTAGGTAATAAAGGCTCTCCAACTCAAATTTGTGATCAAACTAAACAAGCTTATGATTTAACTAATGACGATCCTAATGAAATAAGTATGAAACTCTCTAAAATTTATAGAGACTGGAAAAATAATAAACTTGAATATGGTTGCGATTTAGAGATATTAAAGAACTTTAGTAGGGAAAACCAAGCTAAAGTTTATACTAATATTCTGAAGGAAAAGATAGGAAACAAGTAAAACATAAAATAGCAAACTTGAAAAAGGCAATAGGGGAGAATTTATTGATGAAACTCTTCGTTATTTCAGGAGCAAGACCTCAATTTATTAAATTATCACCAATTCTACAAAATCTAAACCTTACTAGTGAAATAGATTATTACCACTTACACACTGGGCAACATTATGATTCCTATATGTCAGAAGTTTTTTTCGAAGAATTAGATTTGAAAGCACCTGATATCAATCTTCAAGTTAAATCTACAAAACATGGGGAACAGACAAGCAAAATGATATCAGGAATTGAAGAAATACTTCTTCAAGAAAGACCTGATGCTGTTTTAGTACCTGGAGATACGAATTCTACTTTAGCAGGAGGATTAAGTGCTAGCAAACTCCAGATACCTGTTATTCACCTTGAATCAGGATTAAGAAGCTATGATTACAGAATGCCAGAAGAAATCAACAGACGCTTAACAGATCATCTGAGTAGAATGCTAATTACAACATCACAAACTGCTACTAAAAATCTTCTAAACGAAGGAATCGAAGAATCTTGGATATTTCAAACAGGAGATACAATGGTAGATGCAATCCTAAGAAATAGTGAAAGAGCAGAAACAATTAGTTCAATATTAGAAGACATAAGTGTAAAAAAGAAAGAATATCTTCTACTCACATTACATAGACAGGAAAATGTTGATATTAAAGAAAGATTGGAAAGTATTTTAACAAGTCTGAATCAGATAGAACAAAATATAGTTTTTCCAATGCATCCACGCACAAAAAAAATGGTGGAAAAGTTTGATATTCAATCCTATTTAACCAATGAAAAAATAATCACTATTGATCCTGTCGGATATCTTGATTTCATAAAACTCGAAAAACATGCTAAGATTATTTTAACTGATAGTGGAGGAATACAAAAAGAAGCTCTGACTTTAGAAGTTCCTTGTTTAACTTTAAGAGATAATACTGAATGGTTAGAAACAATTGAGATGGGTGTAAATAAGTTAGTAGGAGCCAAAGAAAATCTTATTGTTAGTGGAGTAAATGACATCCTTTCAAATATCTCTAAATATGAAAATATGAGCTGGAAAAATCCTTATGGTGATGGTTTAAGTAGTGAAAAAATAGTGAAAGAAATTCTATCTAGATATAATAGTGGAAATCTTTCTATCTCAAGTAATATAATGCTTTAGACTAAATTCCTATTTTTAACAAAAGTCTATTATCAGTATATTCTTGTTTATCTTTTTTCCAGATGTTTCTTGTATCTACTATCACATAAGGTTTGTTTGCTAGCTTATCAATCTCTTCTAAGGACAGGTTCTTGTATTCATCATGGTCTGTGAGTACTATAATACAGTCAGCTCTTTCCAAAGCAACATTAGTGTCTTTTTGAAATTTTACATCTATTTCTTCTCTAATCTCATGTTCTTCATACAAAGGATCACTTAAAATTACATCCCCATTTACTTCCTTGAGTAACTTAATAATTTCTAGACTTGGAGAATAGCGATGTTCTTTGACATTCCCTCTATATGCTAATCCTAAAACAACTATTTTTGAATCTGAAAGACTTCTATAGAACAATGCTAGACCTTTCTGAGTTTTTTCTACTACATGTTTTGCCATTGATGAATTAATTTCTCTTCCGGTTTTGACAAGATTAAGATCTAGACCTACATTCTTCGCATTTTCCATTAAGAAGTGAGGATATACAGGTATGCAATGACCACCTACTCCAGCTCCCGGAAGCATTATATTACCAAATGGTTCTGAATTTACAGCCTCTCTAATCTCATAGAAATTAAGATTCATACCTTCTGCTAATTTTGCAAATTCGTTTGCTATTGCTATGTTGATGTCTCTATAAACGCCTTTGAAAACTTTTACTGCTTCTGCTGCTTTTGCTGAGCTCATCTTGATTGTTCCTTTCTGTACAAAAGTTTCATAAAACATAGCAATTCGTTCAGTACTTTTTCGATTTATGCCACCTACAATTTTAGGGTACCTAACTGTTACATCTTCAATGACTCTTCCGCTATAGGTTCTCTCGGGTGAAAAACCAAGACCAAAATCACTACCTGCAATCAATCCTGATTTTTCTTCAAGTATTGGTTTGAAAATTTCTTCAGATGTTCCAACTGGAAGTGTTGTTTCTGTAATTACTATCTGACCTTTCTCTAATATTGAACCAATCTGATTCATTAAATTAGTTAAAGGAGTTAGATTTGGATTTTTTTCCTCATCCAAAATCAAAGGTATGATAATTATTATTATATCAGCTTGTTTAATTGCTTCTTCGTGGGATAATGTACAGGAATATCTTCCATTTGCTACACTTTTTCTTATCCCTTCCTCAACTCCAGGTTCTCCAATCAGCTGAATTTCACCTTTAGCAGCTTTTTCAACCAACAATGGGTTAACATCCACTCCTATTACTTTATATCCAGCTTCTAAAAACACTACACTGATTGGTAATCCCATTCTTCCTTGCCCAATAACAGTAATAGTTAAAGATTTTTCAGTTAAAGCTGCCTCTGCTTCTTGCTGGTTCATCAAAAAGTATTTCATTATGATTCAAGAAGCAGAATTCTTTTTTTAAGTTTATTTACCTATACTTCATCATATATTACCTGATACAATTTTTCTTTCTGAAAAGGAAACTAAATTTAAAAACATCTCATTCATAAACCACATAGGTTACAAAGAATAGAAATCTTACAAAGAAATTTAAATTGAAATAATGAACTGTATAGTTGAATAGTATGAACAAAAGAGATCTTTCAGTAAAAGAAGCATTTGAGAAATTTACTCAATTCGAAGAAAGATTATCTCTTTTTGATCTAAAAGTAGGTGACGTTTTAATCTGGGAGAGAATTAGATTTCATGTTTTCAAGAATGTATTTACAACTAAAATGATGCAAGAAGATAAAGAAGAAATAGTTTCACATCAATTCCCAAAAAGAAAATTAAAAAATTATGCACTTAAAGCTAATTTTCTTCTCAAGTCTATTTTTCAAATAAGAAGGAATCCGCTCCTCTCTAAAAAAAGAGATATTTTAATATTGAGTAGTTCAAGAAGAAAAAAATTATCTGATGGTAAATGGTGGGATGTATTTACAGACTATTTTATAGACGAATTAGAGTATTCTACTGTATCAATTGAAGGACCATTTGGATTTCGATATCTTACTCCCCCAAAAACAAAAAATCTTCGTTATTTTGCATACATTGATTTGTTGATACTCCTTAAAAGAATACTAGGAATTGGAAAGGTCAAACTCCCCTCTGAGGATAAAGTTCTATTAGACAAAATTACAGAAGAAATTTCTCAAATATTTAGAATCAAGATAGATATCAGACAATTAGTAACTGATATATTAACCATAAGAAAAAGAATCAAACCTTTTTATGTTCGCATATTGCAAAAAATCAAACCAAAAATAGTTTTATTAGTATGTAGTTATGGGAAGGAGGAATTTATTGAAACTTGTAAGGAGCTAAAAATTCCAACAATAGAATTGCAACATGGCGTGATCACAAGATTTCATCCGGGATATTCATTTGAAGGAAAAACAGCACACAAAACTACTTTTCCTGATTATCTTTTCACATTTGGTGATTATTGGAAAAATTGTATTAACTATCCAATAGCAAAGAAAAACATAATCAGTGTAGGGCATGTAGAACTTGAAATTTTAAAGAAAGAATCTGAAAATATAAAGAAAAAGAGACAAATCCTCTTCCTATCTCAACCATTTATAGGTTATGAATTGTCTAAGTTCGCAGTTTCATTAAGTAAAGAAAAAACTCTAGATTATGAAATAATTTACAAATTACATCCAGGAGAGTACTCAAACTGGAAAGAGATGTATCCTGAGCTTGCAAAAAGCAAATTGAAGGTAGTGGACCACACTGGGAAAAACATACATGAATTATTTAGGGAATCAATGATTCAAATTGGAGTGAATTCTACTGCTATTTACGAAGGTTTAAGTTATGGCTTAAAAACCATGATTTTTAACGCTCCTGGTTATGAATATATGCAATATTTGATTGAAACAGAAATAGCAGTAAAAATGAGCTCTGTAAAAGATTTCTTTACTTCTTTAAGAAATATTCAAAGCAAGGATTTTGATGATAAGATTTTCTTCAAAAGAAATTCAATAAAAAACATAACAGAGAATATTAAGAAAATAATTGAAGAAATAAAATAAACTCTTTACAGTATGTTTAAAAATAAACCAAAATAGACTATTTTGTGATTACTCCTCTAGAAATCATCCTAATTGCATTAGTAGCTGTAAGCATATCTATTTTAGGTAATATAGGAGGATTTGGTGGGGGAATTTTCATAGTTCCTCTTCTAATTTCTGCTTTTTCTCATGAATCAGATATAGTAGCAGGAACTGTTCTTCTTGCAATGATTTTTCCGACAGCAGTTGGAACAGTTTTAGCTTGGAGAAAAGATGAAGTATATTGGAAATTTGGTTTAGTAATGGGAATACCATCAGCTGCTGGTGCAGTAGCTGGATCTTTTGTTGCATCAGAAATAGATGATTTAGTTGCAGTGATAATAATTTGTTCTTTAGCGTTGATATTTAGTATAAGAATGCTGACATATGCAATCCAAAATGGAAGGAAAAAGAGTAAGAAGAAAATAGAAGAAGTAGATGTAAGTCAAAATGAAAAATTTCTAGCAAAGATATTACGTATCAAACCTGTAATGACAATAGAACACAAGGGTTTTGTTTATGAAATAAGTATGACCTTAGTATTTATTTTTGGTGTTTTATTTGGAATAATGGCAGGTTTGTTTGGAATAAGTGGTGGATGGTTACAAACACCTTTGATGATTGTTTTCTTTGGTCTTTCACCTTTAGTTGCATCAGGTACTTCTTTGTTTGTTATTCTACTTAAAGCAACAGTAGGGGGAGTTACACACATCTTTCTAGGGAATATAAATTGGATTTTACTTCTCATTCTAGCTATTTCAATGCCAATTGGAGCAGTTATAGGAAACTTTCTGAAGCATAAGATGAAGGGAAAGCAAGTATCACTAATTATTGGAGTTGCTCTTCTTTTGGTAACAATATTCACAATAGTATTCTTTTTTGTTTAAGAAAAATGAAAAATTAAAAAACAAAAGCCTTCAATAGTGTAAATACTCCAAGTAACATTGTAACAACTCCAATTAAAGGTTGCAGCTTTTTGATGGGAATATATTTGACTGTAAAAACAGCGCAAGGAACAGAAATAAGAGCTCCAATCATAAGAGCTAACACAAGGTAGCCAAAAGCAGGACTCAGTGTGGCATTATTAGCAGCAAAGTAGGTAATTAATGAAGAGACACATACTACAGCTTCAGATAAAGATGTAGAAGCTACTGCTTGTCTTGGATTTCGATTAATCATTATTTGTCCTGAACTGATTAAAGGTCCATATCCTCCACCACTTAATCCCTTATTAAAAGCTGCTAAGAGACCTATTCCTGATATTTTCCACCATGCAAATTTCCATTTTAATTTTAGAAATACTAAAAATCCTACAAGGAAGACAAGAACACCAATATATGTTTTGAAAAATAGTTCATTAACGTTTATAGCAATAAAAGCAGCTATAATACCTCCAACAATACCACATAATGCTAAAATGGTTGAAATTTTAACATCTGCAGAGAAATTGATGTTATTTATTTTTGTTATAAAATTAAAATTGTTCTTGTTTTTTTTCCCTCCTCCGTTTGCTAAAATTTCTTTGTCAGTGGAAACATCTGGAGCGTTCTGTGATGTTAATTTCTTTGATTTATATCTTATTCGAAAATCAACATTTCCAACATAATGGTGTAAAGCTGCAGAGCCAAATCCAGTCCATATTTCAGTAAAGAGAACAGCTGGAATCAATAAAAATCTATCAATATTAAATGCAAGAAGAACGGGAACAAGTATGGTTCCATAACCTCCCCCCATTGCAGAATCGATATATTCACATAAAAAAGCTAATAATGCAAAAAGGAAATACATGCCTATTGAAAAAGTAATTATTTCAGCCATCTTAATCAACCAACAAAGAAGTAATTTTGATCTAATTTATAAGTTTGGTGTAACACCAATACCCTTGGAATACAATGTACTTATAGTTGGCTTATATATATACTCAAGTAGCATCAATAAACACTATACATGCTTTTTCAAAATCCATAAATATTGGTATGATACCAAAATAATTAAATGGTCCTTTAACCAGTAATAATTGATGACAGAAGTAAATATAGATGAGGTAGTTTACATAACTGAAACATCAATTACTATCAGAGACAGCAGGAGAAGAACAACAGTCCCAAAGGAAATAGTTGATGAACTTAAATTGATAGACGGGGACAAACTAAGATGGTTGCTATTTGAAGATGGAAAAATAATGCTAACTAAAGTGAAACGGAGAGATACAGATTAGACAATTCATAATACCTATCTCTATCAGAAAGATTTGAGAGTAATTACATGCTTTCAATTATAAAATCTAAAATGTTGAAAAATATAAGGTTGATGACAGGAGAGTAAAATTGAAGAAAAAGCGAGGTAAACAACAAAAAGAGTAGAGGTGAAAAAGATAGTCAAACAAAAGTACATTTTCTTAAAAAGCATTTATGAAAGACAAGACAGAAATCAAGATATATGCTTACATGAGATTGCTCACAAATTAAAGGTATATGAAGAGCTTGAAATAAACAATTATACAATCATTCAGGGAAATAATAATTTTCTAGATTTAATAAAGAATGTTGATTTAACAGAATTCTGCATAATGTATTGCCCATTTTGTCATAAGTTACAACATATCACCACAGAAGGATGCGCTGGGGTACTTCTTTTGATTTGTGATGAATGTAATCAAATTGTCATAGAAATTTTTCCTAAAGAGGAAAAATTAATCTCAGAGAATCTATCTACACATATGTAATAATTTGTTAGAGGAATATTGAAAGAAGGCGTTAGAAATGTTAAAATACGAAACAATTCAAGTTTGGGATGCAATACAGTTATCAATAATGGATTGGATAGAATCGGTTATTATTGTTGGATGGAATATTTTCAGAGGAAAAAACAAAATAAAAGAAATGAGTGATGAGCTAACTAAAATTATAATTAAATTTAAGATAGATCAAAATTGGATATCAGAATGCGATATTCTTAGATTACTGGATAAATTTCAGCCACAAATCCATAAATGGATTGATGATATTTTATTAATTAGATGGGATTTCTTAAGAAAAGAGGGGGAATTGAAAAGATATGCAATATCCATTACTAAGGATTTAGTAAAATCTTTTCTTGAGGAGGAGGATTTCGTTGAGTTTGTATGAACAAGAACCAATAGAGTATTTTCTTGAAAATAAATTCAATAATATGATTATAGAACTAAGCAGGAATCTTATTTATGTTAAGAAAATGATAAATGAATGTTATACAGACAAACAACTGAAGCCTGGGAAACTTCTTAGAATCAATCAATCTTTTGAAAACACAATAATATATCTAAAAGAAATGATTGATGAGGGGGATTTTCTTGAATTTTAACAAAGAAGAAATCCAGGAAAGAATCAATAACTTTCTTATTGAATGGTTTACTGATGTACTGGGAGAGATTTTTGAAGAAAAAAACATAGAAAAAGCTATAGATTTATCTTATAAATCTATTGGAGCATTTATTCAAGAAGTCAATTATTTAAATAAACTAGTCAAACAATTAAAACTAAACGAAGAAA
>JAEOTG010000225.1 GCA_016839985.1 Candidatus Heimdallarchaeota archaeon
GGAGGGGTTATTGTTGATAGAGAGATTTGTGATGCAACTAAATGTAATCATGAATGTGTCGATACTTGTCCTATTCCTGATGCGATTCACATTGATTTAGATATTCAAAAAGCAATTGTATGCCGTCAATGCTTTAGCTGTGTTCAGTTCTGCTCTACTGATGTTTTAGAAATAGAAGAAGCTTCAGGAGAATGGTAGGTGAGAAAATGATACATCCAAATATATTAGAAATTAACCTGAATGTTCAATCATTTGATATTTACAAAGATGATGCTATTTTTGAGAAATATCTAGGTGGTATTGGTGTAGGAATGGAACTTTTAAGAAAACACATGAAACAAGGAATAGATCCACTCTCTCCAGAAAATATAGTTGTGTTTTCTGTAGGTCCTTTGAATAGTTTCTTTCCTATTGCATCAAAGACTTGTGCTGTTTTCAAAAGCCCTCTTACTGGAAATCTAGGTGAAACATATGCTGGGGGAAGATTATCTACTGCTATGAGATTTAACGATTTAGGTGCTATTATTCTTAAGGGTAAAGCTGAAAATCCTGTTTATTTTGTTTCTCATGAAAATGATGTAAAATTCCATAATGCACTTCCTTTAAGATATATGTACCCCAATACAACTGGTAGAATAATAAGAGAAAAAATTCGTCGTCCAGGTAATCGCTCTGTTATTACAATAGGTCCAGCAGGAGAAAGATTGGTTCCTTATGCTTGTGCTACAGTTGACAGAACAAGGCATTTTGGAAGAATGGGACTAGGAGCAGTATTAGGAAGTAAAAATATTAAAGGAATTGCAATAATTGGTGATCAACCTATTTCTTTAGATGCAAATACAGATTATAAAGAATATAGAAAAATGTTCAAAGAAGTTTACAAGAAAGTTACTGAAACAGATTTGATGACGAAATATCACGTCTTAGGAACAGCTTCAGGCATTTTACCACTTAATGCACTGAAATCTCTTCCTACAAAGAATTTCAAAGAAAGTACTTTTGATAAAGCTGAACAAATTTCTGGGGAATTCTTTGCTAAGGAGTTACTAGGTAAAAGAGTAGCCTGTGGGGGTTGTCCTATTGGTTGTATTCATCTTGCTATATTAAGAGAAAGATGGGATAAAGGTTCAGTTGCCGATATTCATTCTATATCCGTTCCATATGATTACGAATTAATTTATGCTTTAGGATCTAATCTCCAAATAGGTGATGCAGCAGATATTCTTAAACTAATTGAAGCTGTTGAGAGAGAAGGAATGGATGCGATTTCTACTGGAGTGGTTTTAGGTTGGTTAGCTGAAGCGTATGAGAAAAATATCATCAGCCCCAAGGATTCTAAAGGTGCTCTTATCAGATTTGGTGTTGTAGAGGATTTCTTAAAAGCTATACCAAGAATTTCCAAAGCTGATCCTGAAGAGGAATTATATTTCATTGCATCAAAAGGTGTAGAAGCTCTAGTTGAACACTATGGTGGCGATGATTTCGGAATTAGAGTGGGGAAAGTAGAACCAGCTGGATATAGTACTGGTCCTTATGCAATAACAGGTTTCTTAATAGGTGGTAGACACAGTCATCTTGATAATGCAGGATATTCTCTTGATCAAAAAATACTCAACAAACCTATTAGTAACGAAGAAGGAATAAATAGATTGATCGTTGAAGAAGAATGGCGTAATGTGTTGAATTCACTTGTAATATGTCTTTTTGCAAGAGGAGTTTATGATATAGATACGACGGTTAAATCGTTATCTACATTGAAAATAGAAAGAACAGCTGATGAGTTAACACAACTAGGTAAAGATATACAAAAGAGAAGATTAGAATTCAAAAAACAAGAAGGATTCAAACTAGAAGAAGCATACAAGAAACTTCCAAAAAGATTCACAGAAATGATGACAGCTCATGGACTTGTGAAGAAATCTAATCTTGACGATTTATATGGTTTATATCAGAAAGAAGTAAAAAAAAGATATGAGTTAGTTCTTTAGGTTTTTTCCAATACTTCTCTTTCTAAATATGAGTTGGTTTTGCTTTTAGATATAATTCTGAATTATCCCAATTTTTATGGTATGTCTCAACTACTTTTCTAGCTTGTTCTTTTCCGAATAGTTTTATCTGAGATTCATAATATTCCATGGCTGTAAATTTGAGGTTTTCATAGCCATGAATAGATATAGGTTCTAACTCCCAATTTAGGCTTCTATACTTTGTTTCAAGTAATTTTTCAATAGATGAACCTGAAATCATTGTATTCATAACTGAAGTTAACATTAGAAATTTCAAAGAAGATTTTTCAGGTTTCTTTAAACCTTTTCTAATTAATTTTTTACCAATGTAATGTTTCTTTCTTATTTTTGTGCTTATCATCCCATAAAAATCAACATAAAAACGAAATTGATCATAAAGTGCATAATCAACCATGTACATTAAAGAAGCGATAAAAAGCTCAACATGATCGAAATGATTACCTACTCCTAGAGGAGCATAAATAATAGAATTAGGTGATTCATCAATAGCTTTACTAATTTCTTCCTGTATTCTTTTTATATTAGGAAACTGAGCAAGACCTGCTGAAAGATTGATTTTGAACACTCCTGTTGGTTTTTTTGGAATAGGGTCTCTATAAGCTCTTTCTGGTAAATCTAACCATCTATAATCAGCACTTAATCTATCCATTGCTTTCTTATCTTCCATTTTTCTCTCTTCATAATTGGCGAATTTGTGGTATTTTTGAGGTAATTTACTTAAATCTAGATTTTTTGTATATAAAGATAAAACTAACACTTTTTCTCTTTGATAGATTAATTTTGCAATTAAACCTCCACAACTACCAACTGCATCATCTAAATGTGGTGAAAGAAATATGTGCTTCATTATTCCACATAAGACTTTCTTGAATAAAAATGTTTATTATGAAATAGGGATTTTCCTATCAATCTTTTTCCAAAGAATGTCAGTTTAACTATTTCTAACACAGTTTCAGAAGATTAACCTTTAAACTTCATACTTTTTCTTATTTTTAATTAAAGTAGTATAATCTTATTTTTTAAATTTAAAAAGAGGAAGAAAGCTAGAAATACTAGCTTTTGATCTTTCACTTCTTTTTCTTAGGTCGAGATACTGAAGATCGTATTCTCATAAGCATCAGTACTGTTACAACGAAGATAATTACTTGTGCAGCAACAATAATTCCACCCACAATAAGCAGTTCATTTGGAATAAGAAATCCATCATCAGTTTCTTCAGATAATACTACTTCAACTGATACGCAGTTTGAGATCTGACTGCTACCATAATCATTCACAGCAACTACTGCATAATAATAGATATCTTCTGTTGCAATTAGATTAATCCAAGAACTCGTATAACTGATTATTGGAGATAAACCTTCTGATGACCAAATATAAGAAGATGATCTATATACATAATATTCTGTTGCACCATATGCATCTGTCCAATCTAATATAACCATTCCATCGCTGTTAGGGTTTGGAATAATTGGTGCTAAAATTGGAGCTTCTGGAGGACCAACGAATCTCCTGTAAAAGATATCATCATCTGCATTAGCTCCTTTGTAATTAGTTGGATCTACCCATGTAAAATGTATATGACCTAAAGTATCTACTGCTAAGGCAAGATCATCAACAGATGATGTACTTTCTGGTGCTACTATAATTAAATCTGACCATACATCTGTATCTTGTATCCAATGTTTATAGAACACATCTCTATCAGTTCCAACACTTGCATAATTTGTAGCATCAATCCAAGTGATGTGTATTATGTCCTCTTGATCAACAATTATCCTTGGGTAAGTGGATTCATCTGTAGATTCCACTGAAACAACTAGTGTATATGTCCAAATCCCTAATGTTGAATCCCATCTTTTGTAAAATATGTCTCTGTCAACTCCAGAACCATCGTAATTTGTAGTATCAGCCCAGGTTACATGGATATCACCGTTTGAATCCATAGTCATATCAGGAGATACAGATGACAAAGAACTTTCTGTTGAAACTAATTTCATATAATCCCAAGTTTCCGTTGAAGAATCCCTCATATTGTACCAGATATCTACATCAGCTCCTGCACCCAAATAATCAGTATAATCTGACCAAATAACATGCAAGTTGCCTTCATCATCCACACTAATCTGTGAATTATCTGAATTATCAGTAGCTTGAATAGAAATTAACTCTATTGCTTCCCAAGTACTGGAAGCTGCGTCCCATTTTTTATAAAATAAATCCTTGTCACCACCTGAACCTCCTGTAATATCCCCAAGATCACCCCAAGTAATGTGAACATTAGAATGTTCTAAGAGTATACATGGACTGCTAGAGGCAGAATTACTGCCTGTAGATATAAGCTCTGCAGACGACCATGCATCTGTTATCATATTCTTCTTTTTGAAAAAGATATCTTGATCTATACCGCTTCCTAAAATGTCATCATTGTCTACCCATGTAACATAAACGTTCCCCTCTAAATCAACGTCTAATGAAGGAGTAAATGATGTGGCATCACTTTCTGATGAAACCATTTCTATTAACTGCCATAATTTTGTAGAAGAATTCCAGCATTTATAGAAAATGTCTCCATCTCCATCTCCATCACTTGGATAATCAGTTGGATCACTCCATACAACATGTACGTTGTTAGAACTATCAACTTCTATTTCAGGATAATCAGAATCTAATCCACTTGCTATAGAAAGAATATCTATTTCTGTCCAATGCCAAGAGGATCTATCAATAGATGAAGATGTATTAATGATTTCTTGCAGATTTTGTTCAGAGTTTGATAATTTTACTTGAATCGAGGAAATTCCAACAAAAATACTAAAGAGAAGTAAAGACATAATAATATATGATATTTTTTTCAACTTAAGCACCTAATAGAAACATATATTTCCACGATTAAATAACTTTATCGGATTTAAAAAAAATAGAATGAATTCCTTTAGAATTCAATCCTTTTATCTGGGAATACTGCTTCATATTCATGTGTTTCAATTGTGTCCTCAAGAGTAAATTCATACCATTTATTGTGAGTTGATGGTCCGAAACTTATCTTTATCTTTCCTAAATTTACATTAAAAGCTACTTGCCACAATGTTCCAAAGAAATCTGTGTGCCAATGACAACATATTCCTTCAGGCATTTCTTTAGCTAAAATTTTTAACATTGTTTCTTCGTTTATTTTAGGGATAACCTTTTTGAGAGCTGTTTCTATGATCTCATATCTCTGTTTTGAGTTAGGTAAAAGCCATGGGTTGTTATATTTGTTGTATTTAGTTTTCTTAGGTAAATTATAATGGTTGGTTCCAATAATGTAATGAGCATCAGAAGATTGATTATAGTATTTTATATCATATTGAGTATCTAAGCATTCTAGATATATAGCATCTCCATTTTTATCAGATAAAATAAAATTATTTGTTCCTTCTACAGGTAGTTTTTGTAAAGTCTTAGTGGCTTCAGATACATCTTTACAATTATCTAGTAAAACACGCACAGCTAAACTCCAATTCAAGCTTTTATTTTTCTGAGGAGCGTTCCAAGCTCCACCAGAAGAAACTGTTACACATAAACCTTGATCATTTAATCCTTCATATCTGCCATAACACATTCCTGAGAATCCAATATTTTTGTATTTGTTTTTAGTTTTAGTTATACGTAATTGCAAATCCTCTTCATTGAAATTCCATTCGTAACTTCTACTAACAAGAACATGTTTATTTTCTGTTATTGGAGGAAGTGCAACAAATTGACTACAGTTATTTTGGATAGATATAGGAAAATCATAGAAAAAAAGTTGGTTAATTTCTACATCTAAAATATCTGCAAAACCTTGAGCTTCTTCACTTAAGCCTGGACAATATTCATTATAGAATTCATATACTTCATTGAAATTAGTAAATTTGGATTTTTCAGGTCTAAATTTTCCTGAAGTATACATTTTGACAGCTTCTTTATTCTTTTTGATTATTTCTCCTTGCATTCTTCCTATCTCATAATGTGATCCTTCTAAGATATAGTGTTCAAATTTTCTTTTGTGTATTTTATATTCATTTTTCACTTTTTTTAACCTCATAAGATTCTAAGAGAAACGGTTGAATCATGCGTTTATAACGTTTAGGGGCATTATTTTAAATATAGTTTGAAAGAGTTTAATTGTATTTAATTATGCCTTACATTTTCACATTTTTCATGAAGAAAATAGTCGAGAATGATTTAATTTCTATTTAATTATTTCATGCTAAATTTAAATATGCCTTACATGAAAATAGATGTTCCATGAATTCTTCTCAACTTTTTAAGGGTATATCTTTTAAGTGTTTCAGCAGATAAGTGATTGGTGCGATAAATGGACGAAATATCACGTTTTAAAGAAAGTTTGATTGAAAAAGATAATCCTCCTGATAAGGTGGAAAAAGCAATTTCAATTCTAACAGAATTTAATGATTTCCTAAAAGAGAAAAACAAATCTATGCAAGAAATAAATGAACAAGATTTTTACGAATTCTCTAATTATCTTATTGAAGAAGAAAAAAATACTAGATTTGCATATGAAACTTTAATTGGTTTTGGACATTTCACAAATAATCAAAATCTTGTCATAAGGGGAAGAGAAGTTTTCGATGGGAGTGAAGTAATGGAAAATCTCTCAAAACGTTTAAACGATGAATACAACAAGGAATTCAGAGATGAAATTTTTCAAGATCTTGAAGTACCTCCTCTCGGTATAGATCCAAAAGTTAAACCTGACTATACTAAGAAGCTAATCGGTAGATTAGTAAAAAAAATAGGTGAAGTGGAAAGTGAAAATTTTCTTGCTAAAGGTTTGAGAGATTCATATTATGAATGGAGAAAACCAGATAGGGAAAGATTCCTTAATTCAAAAAATATAGATGAATTCTTGAAAGAGAAAAGAGAAAGACAAATTGCATCATTAGAGAAATACAGAGATGAAGGTACATTGTATTTTACTCAAGAAATTAATGATGAAGTAGTAGAGTATGTAAAAAATGATCCAAGAGTTGAAGTGGGAGTAAGAGATGGAAATATCCTTCGAGCAATAAAGATTCCTCA
>JAEOTG010000226.1 GCA_016839985.1 Candidatus Heimdallarchaeota archaeon
CAAAAACCTTCTCAACCTTTAAAAACCCTTAAACCAATTAAAATATAAGGAGGATAAAAATGAAAGGTGTTTCCGCGATAATCGCAACCATTTTAATGTTGATAATTACTATTGGTTTAGCCGCAACCGCATATGTATACATAAATGATTTATTAACTGGTAAAACATCGACGCCAATTTCTTTGATAGATTACTATTGTACTCCAGGCGCAGCGGCTGGTGATGTTACAATTGTATTTTCAAACGATGGAAGTGAAGATTTAGATACTAGTGTTATGCAAGTATTAGCTGATGCTACACCACTAGACGTAGCTACTGCTTGTGATATTAATCCTAATCCTGTACCTTCACATAGTACAGGAGTAGTAACATGTAGTGATGCTTTGTTTGCAACCGGTAATAATGTGAATGTAAGAGTAACTTCAGGGACTAATAGTATAAGAGCACCAATTAGATGCTAGACATTAAACAAAATTAAAAATGTCGAGTATATTTTTTATCTATTATTTTAACTATTTTTCCTATATTATTAGTTAAGCGATTATATGAAAAGAGGACAGGTACCGGCAATATCTGTAATATTAGTTGTTATTCTAGGTATTAGCTCACTTGCACTAGTACTACCTTGGACCTATAACGTTGTTCAAAAAAGGAAAGACATGAAGAATCTAGATGATGTCTATAATTTCTTTATCCTCTTAGACGAAACTATTAGAAATATTGCAAAAAATGGTGGTGAAGAAACATTAAGATTGGATGTTAATGGTAGACTCAGTGTTTATCCTGATACAATGATTGATCCTTTAAATAACAGCATAGTTTTTTCTTTCAGTAGTAAAGTATCCAATATAGCTGAAGGTGGTTGGATTCCGTTAAATACACCTAATACTGGTGGTGTGGCAAGTCTTGGTATTGATGAACCATCTGTTTTATTTGGAAAGGCATCAGATTATGGTGATGGAATTGATATAGAATATAAACTTTGGTACAGAACATTAGTTGATACTACAGGTAGAGGTTATAGGATAGATTTGAAAACATCAGACGGTACTTTTAAATCTTCTAATACTGGATACATAAGAATACGAAATTTAGGTTCTAGTGGAGATCCTATAACTGTGACAGAGATAAACATTATCATCTAATTTTTTTCATAAATTGAGAGAATTATACTAATATACTCAATAAAACAATATTTTCTCTGAAAGGCCCATGAAAGGTCAAAGTTTTATAATTGAATTTGTTTTATTCTTCTTAATTTCGTTCAGTATATTTTCTGTAATTAGTTATAATTTTTTCAGCCAAAACAAATACTTTAAAAAAAATATTGGCAATAAAACTGCTGGTTTAGTGAATAATCTTATATCCACTCATATAATTAGAAGTTCTAGTTGTAAAAACTGTGAGGACATCTATATCAGCGAAGATATTCCATCTAGAATTGGTGAATCTTTTTATATCATTCAACTTAACGATAACGAATTAAATACAACTATAATAACGTCAAGTCCATTTTCTAGACTAACTTCTATTTTTAGCATGAATGAAAGTTTCGATTTTTTGAATTCTATAACAAAGAGTGATAATAAAAAAGTGGAAATTAAAATTAATAATAGGGATAAAAACATTGAGGTAGGATGAATGCATAGGGGTAGACTGGTATTTAGAAGAATGAAATTAGGTTATCAAAACCAGAATAAGGTCCTTAAACATTTTTCAAATTTCTTTGGTCCCAAATCAATTGTAATTAAAGCAAAAAAAATTGAGGAAAAGTCAAAATATAAGAAAATCGGACAAATGGAAGAGAAACCCGAATTTGAAACTATTGAAATCCCGTCTTTTAAGCCAAGAAAATTAAGTAGATTAGGTTTAGAACAAGAAGAGGCAAAAAATTTTAGAATAAAATATCCACTCATACCTTTAAATCCTGCAAAAAACCAACCAATTCTTGCTTACACTGTTATTGACTGGAATAATCAAAAAGGTTCTTATGAATATAAAATTGTTGAGCCTACTTTATCTCCGAGAATGAAAAACATTTACATTAAAGTAAAAAACTTATTGGAAGAAAAGCTTGATATTGACTTAAATAAACTAAAAGCATCTGAAGCAGTTGGATATCTACATAATCAAGCATTCCAAATCCTTAATTATTTTGAAATAAAATTATCGCTTTCAGAAAGACAAATTCTTAACTATTATATAGATAGAGATTTATTGGGTCTTGGTATTATTGAAGCTTTGATGCGTGATCCTGAAATTGAAGATATAAGTTGTGATGGGATCAACATACCACTTTTTATTTTTCATAGAAATGCCAACCTTGGATCAATACCTACAAACTTAGTTTTTAATAATAGTGAAGTATTGGATTCATATTTAATTCGTTTAGCTCAATTGTGTGGACAAGCCATATCTGTTATTGATCCTTTATTAGACGGTTCACTTCCTGATGGTTCTAGGATTCAAGGGACATTATCTACAGATATAGCTAGAAGAGGATCAAACTTTACTATAAGAAAATTCACTAAAATTCCATTTACACCAACTCATTTATTGAGGTTTGGGACTGTTGATATTAGAACACTTGCTTACTTATGGTTCGCAATAGATAACGGTAGTAGTGTTCTTGTTTCTGGTGGAACTGCTACAGGAAAGACAGTACTCCTTAATATTCTATCTCTTTTCATTAGGCCAGAAAAAAAGATAGTTAGTATTGAAGATACTGCTGAATTAAAGTTACCACATCCTCATTGGATTCCTCATGTAGCAAGAGTAGCTTTGTCTTCTGAAAGTAGGAAAGTTAAAGGTGAGATAGATTTATTTGATTTATTAAAAGAAAGTTTAAGACAAAGGCCAGATTATATAATTCTTGGTGAAGTTAGGGGTAAAGAGGCCTATGTACTATTTCAACAAATGGCTACAGGACACCCGAGTTTGGCAACAATCCATGCAGAAACTATGGAAAAATTAAAAAATAGATTGACCACACCTCCTATATCATTACCACCAAGTTTACTTGAATCTTTGGATTTAGTTGTTTTTCTTTCCACAATGAGATACAAAGGAAAGTTTGTGCGAAAAGTAAGAAATATTTATGAAATCGTTGGTTTTAACCCAAAAGAAAAAAGGGTTCAAATGAATGAAGTTTTTGAATGGAACGCAGCCACTGATAAAATTGATTTAAAAAATAATAGTAATGTACTTTGGAAGATTATGAAAAAAACAGGTATTAGAAAAAAGATTATAATAGAGGAACTAAAACGAAGAATGGCGATTCTAAGTTGGATGGATGAGCAAAATATGTTTGATTATCGTAGTGTTAGTCAAGTTATAGATTTGTATTATGACTTCCCTGATCAGGTTATGGATATTGTAACTGGTGAATGAATATGTCCTCCTATGGAAAAACGGCTTTGCTCTATCTAGGTAAATCATTAGAACCTTATTTAGAGTTATTCAATGATTTAAGGGATGACTTAAAGATGACTAGAATGAAAAAAACTTTAATAGAATATTTATCAGTAGCAGTTTTGACATGTGCTATAATCTTTGTTGTTGAAGTTCCAACTCTTGCTTTAATATTTTCTATATTGGGTTTAGGTATTTTATTTAGTTTATTTATGGCTTTCACAGTTTCTATTGCCTTATCAGGGATTTTTTTTATGTTTTTCATAAATTATCCAAAAATGATTATTAGAGATAGAGCTCGTGCCATAGAAAAATCACTACCTTTCGCTGGAATTTATCTTTCTTCAATTGCTAGTTCAGGATTACCTCCTCATCAGATTTTTAAAATTTTCTCTACTTTTGAGGAATTTGGAGAAGTTACACAAGAAGCTAAAAGAATTGTTGCAGACATGGAAATGTTTGGTTTGAATGTTTATGATAGTTTAGTCAAAGCCTTAGATAGAACATCTTCAAGAGAATTGAAAGATCTATACTACGCAATGATTTCAACATTAAAAGCAGGTGGGGATTTGTCTGTTTACCTTTTTGAAAAATCTAAAACATTTTTAGATAATTACAGAAGAAAATTAAATGAATTTGCACATTCACTATCAGTCTTCTTAGAAGTCTACTTAACAGCTCTAATTTTAGGTAGTATTTTCTTCATTATTTTAACATCTGTAATGTCTGGGTTTTCAGGAGGCGTAGCAACTGATTTAATATTCATTCAATTCTTTCTAATATTCGTTTTTATCCCGTTGATATCGGCTATGTTTATAATTCTGATAAAATCAATATCCCCTGGAGGTGGATAAGAATTAAAATAACTAAACAAATCAAAATTCTGTTAATTTGTACAGCCATTTCTAGTTTTTTAATTCTCATAGGATTGTATGATTATCGTTCTACTGGAGATGGAGGAGTTTTTGGTATTACAATTATACTGTCCTTGTTCATTACGGTTACTCCACTAATGTTGTTAAATTATATTGGATTTAAGGATATCAGAGAGATGGAAAGGAGTTTTCCAAATTTCTTAAGAGATTTAGTTGAAGCAACAAAAGCAGGCCTCCCTCTTCATAAAGCTATTATGTTTATAAGTAACACAGATTATGGGCCACTTACAATTGAAATAAAAAAGATGGCTCATCAACTATCATGGAATGTTAATATAATAAAAGTTTTAGAACAATTTAAGACACGATTAAAAAAGAGTAATACTTTGTCACGTGTTATCAGAGTTATGATAGAAACTTACAAGTCTGGTGGTTCAATCGATACAACTTTAGATACTTTATCTGTTGCTTTAAAAAATTTACAAGATACTGAAAAAGAGAGAAAGAGTATTCTTGGACAGTACGTTGTATCAATGTATGTTATATCCATAATTTTTATGGGTGTAGTTGTTGCTATAAACAGATTGATGATACCTATTTTTGAATCTATGATGGAATCTACAACAGCAGCTGCAGGAGCTGGGGAACTAATAACATTTGTTTCAAATCCTTGTATAATATGTTTTGGTGGTTTTAGCATGCAATGTCTACCTTGTAAAATATATTTTGGTATTTGTTCAGTATTTGGGGTTAA
>JAEOTG010000227.1 GCA_016839985.1 Candidatus Heimdallarchaeota archaeon
AGTTGGAACTTGGCTAGCTTTCAGACCATCAGAATGGGCTGTTTTAGGTTTGGATTCTGGGACTAAATATGTAGGATTGTCAGATTATGTAGCTGGAATACTATCAAGCCTTGCATCTAATCTTCCTGAAGCAGTTATAGCTATCATATTGATAGTAAAATTCGATAAGATTCTTGTAGCAGTCATTACAGTCCTATCTGCTGCAGGATTTAATGCAATAATTCTTGGAATAGCTATTCTTCTATCAACTCTGAAGAAAAGAGGTCATATTAGAGTACCCAGAGAATTAGAACAAAGAGAAGCTCCTATAATTAGATGGGCAATAGTTGCGTTAATTATGACTGTTGTTTTTGGATTTGTTCAATATTCTTATTATGGAAAAGATAATTTAGAAAGTGCAGTGTTAACAAAACCAGTTGCAGTTCTTCTAGCACTAAGTTATCTGTTCTATTTGGTTTATATTATAGCTGTTAAGGAAAATGATAGTAAATTAACAAAAACTTCAGAAGAAGATAAAATTCATAAAGTAAGTGAAAATAAAGAGGAAGCAATTGAAGGTGAAATACATAATAATCATGAAAAATTACCTATATGGTTAACATTGCTATTATTAGTTCTTGGGTTTGTAGGAATTTACTTTGGTGGTGAAACACTAACAGAAAGCGTGAATCACCTTATGGAAGGTATACCTTTTTTCCTTACCTCTAAAGGTCAAATTACCGCAGCATTAATTCTTGGTGCTGCAGGAGCGATACCAGAACATGGAATTGCAATAATATCTGCTGCAAAAGATGAGATTGAGGTTGGAATAGGTAATGCAATGGGGGGAATTCTTCAATCAGCTTTACTGATTTTTGGAATTTTGGGTATAATTGTTTCTATAACATTGCATCCATTCATTTTACTCCAACTAGCATCAATTGCTGTAACGTTGTGGTTTGTAAAACGGTGCATTCAAGATGGAAAGTTCGATACGTTTGAAGGGATAATGATAATTGTTCTTCAAATTCTAATATTCATAATACTGTTCGAAGATATTGCTTTCTTCGGTTGAATTTTTTTCTTCCTTTCTCTTTTTCATTTATGAAGAAGTATTGAATTGCAAGTTCACTTTTTTTCCTTCTAGGTTTTTATAATAAATAATTTAGTAAAGTACATGGGTACCCAGAAAGTACTGCCTTCTATTATGAATGAAGAGGAAATAGTCCTGATTCATAAGAAAGGTATCATAATTGCTGTTAATGATTCGGTTTACCAAATTAAAATCTATAGAGATCCAGAAAGAAAGATTTTCACTACATCAATTGAAAATGCATATCGTTTTTTGCAAATAGATGAAAAGATATATGATGAAAGCGAAGGCTATTATTTTGAATGATTTGAAAAAAAGCAGATTAGCTAGCTTGTTTCATCAAACACTTTTTCGATAACTTCTAAAGCCCATTCTAGTTCTTTTTTTGTCACAACCAATGGAGGAGCAAATCTTATAGAAAATTCATGTGTTTCCTTTGCTAATAATCCTATAGGTTTGTTTTTCATCATGGCTTCAGTATATGGTCTAGCTTTTCCTTGGAGTTCTATAGCAACAAGTAATCCTTTTCCTCTTACTTCTTTAATTTTGTCTGGAAATTTTCTCTTGATTCTGTTGAGTCCATCAATAAAGAATCTTCCTAGTTCATTTGATTTTTTAGAGAAATCTTCTTCTTTCAAGAGATCACAAACAGCTTCTAGAACAGCCATTCCAAGGCTGTTACCACCCCATGTTGAACCATGACTTCCAGGAGTTAAAATATTCATTACATCCCAGTTAGCCAAAACTCCAGAAACCGGAAACACTCCACCTCCTACAGCTTTTGCTACAAGTGTCATATCTGGTTTAGTATTTTCATGGTTGCATGCTAACAATGCTCCTGTTCTGCATAAACCTGTTTGAATTTCATCTGCTATCATCAAAACGTTATTCTCTTTACATACTTCTTGAATTTCCTTTAGATATCCTTTTGGAGGTAAGAGCACTCCTGCTTCACCTTGAATTGGTTCAAAAAGAAAAGCAACAGTATTTTTATTAATTGCTTTTTTCAAAGCATCAATGTCTCCATAAGGGATTACTTTGAATCCAGGAGTTTTAGGTCCAAATCCATCATAAGCATCAGGATCTGTTGAAAATCCTACAATTGTTATTGTTCTCCCATGAAAATTATTTTCACAAACAATAATTTCTGCTTTATTGTTATCAACTCCCTTTTTTTCATATCCCCATTTTCTAGCTATTTTCAATGCTGACTCAACGGCTTCTGCTCCAGTATTCATCGGTAAGAAGACTTCATAATCTGTCAACTCACATAGTTTTTGTGCAGCAGATCCCATTGAATCGTTGCAAAATGCTCTGGAAGTAAGAATAACTTTGTTAGCTTGTTTCCTTAATGCATTTACTAACTTTGGATTTCTGTGACCGAAATTTTGACTTGAATATGCACTTAAGCAATCCATGTATTTTTTACCATCTACATCCCATACCCAAACACCTTTAGCTTTCTTAATAACAACAGGTATGGGTTTATAATTATGTGCAGTCCATTTCTTGTCGAGTTCTAGATAAAACTGAGATAAACTTTTACTCTCTTCTGACATGAGATTCACCAATAGCTTCAATTCCTTCTTAGGCTGTGAGCTTTTAAAATTTTAGTTGAAAAAGAAAAAATTATCTTTTACGTAATCGCTTTAAGAACACAAAGACTAAAGGCAGAACTAATGCTATTAAAACACTAGAAATAGGAAAACTAGCTTTATCTATCATTATTAGGAATGCTTGATCTTCGATATCAAAAAGTGCATCTAAAAGAAACACTACAAAATCACCAGCTAGTTGTGCTCCTTCCTCCCATTCGACATTTTCTAAATCAATTGTGAAATGTTGTTTAATTGTCCCTAAAGCTGTTACAAAACTTATTGTAGTAAGAAATGCAGAAGTTCTTAAGTACACATCTTGGAAATTCAGAGATATATCTTCAATAAAAACCAGAAAATCACTCATGTTTTTGAAAACAGATACATTTTCAAAGTAAATGTCTTCTCCTGAAATCCACACTAATTGTTCATCAAAAATTGTAGCAGTTAATGTAATAGTTCCTTCTAGATTTGTTATAGGAGTTATTGCTAATGAAATGGAATCCACATCTTCTATTAATTTTTCTTCTACTGAAATAATAATCGGGTTGAAATTAATTGGTACAGAAATATTTTCTCCTATAATAGAATCATAGCTTGCAACACTGATACTTTCTCCTTCTGTAATATTAATCATGAAGTAATCAGTAGAAGGAAACTTGGCAATAATTGATCCATTTAAACCTAATGTGATGTTACCTGCATTACTGTCCAATTGAATTCCAAACTCTGCTACTTCTTTTTTGATTTTTCTACTTAAGTATCCTGTTAAGTTTAAAGGGGAATTAAACTCAGTATGAAATGTTAAACGGGGAAATAATTCTATTCCTAGACTTTCATTGACATAATTGAAAAAT